>NZ_SMYJ01000007.1:0-140919 GCF_009720285.1 Bradyrhizobium sp. BR2003 | reverse complement strand
GGTGGCCGAAGAACCAGAACAAATGCTGGAACAGGATCGGACTGCCGCCGCCATACTTGGTCAGCTGGCCCATCTCGACCAGTGTCGGCATGAAGAAGCTGGTTCCAAGGAGGCGGTCCAGCAGCAGCATCACCGAGGCCACGAACAGCGCCGGGAACGCCAGCAGCGCCATGACAGTCGCGGTGAAGATGCCCCACACCGTCAGCGGCATGCGCATCAAGGTCATGCCGCGCGTCCGCGCCTGCAGCACCGTCACTACATAATTGAGCCCGCCCATCGTGAAGCCGATGATGAACAGGATAAGCGAGGCCAGCATGAGAACGATGCCCCAGTCCTGTCCGGGGGTACCGGACAGAATCGCCTGGGGTGGATAAAGCGTCCAGCCGGCGCCGGTCGGCCCGCCCGGCACGAAGAACGTCGCGGCCAGCACCAGCACGGCGAGCAGGTAGACCCAATAGCTCAGCATGTTCACGTAGGGGAAGACCATGTCCCGCGCGCCGACCATCAGCGGGATGAGGTAGTTGCCGAAGCCGCCGAGAAACAGCGCCGTGAGCAAATAGATCACCATGATCATGCCGTGCATGGTGATGAACTGAAGGTACTGATTGGCATCGATAAAGGAGAATGTGCCGGGAAATCCCAGTTGCAGCCGCATCATCCACGACAGCACCAGCGCAACCATTCCGATCGACATCGCCGTGATCGAGTACTGGACGGCGATCACCTTGGCGTCTTGCGAAAAGACGTACCTCGTCCACCAGCTGTGCGGATGATAGAGCTCGACCTCACCCACTTCGGCGGGCGGGATGCCTGCGACCTGATCAAACGGGATATCGACCATCGGAATACCCTCCCTGGTCTTCCGCTCAGCGACGAGTTCACGTCATATCCGGCCGATCCTCGTCGGCATGTTCATTCGCTGCCAGTCTTGTACGCCGCCTTCGCGACGTTGCGCTGGCCGGACAAGGCGGCGAACGTGTGCTGCTTGTCCAGCCACGCGTGATATTCCTTCTCTTCTTCGACGACGACCTTGCTGCGCATCTGTGCGTGCGCGGCACCGCACAGCTCCGCGCAGAGGACGTCGAAGGTTCCGGTCCGGGTCGGCGTGAGCCAGTAGTAGGTCACCGAGCCGGGGATCATATCCATCTTCGCCCGGAACTCGGGCACGTAGAAATCATGCAGGACGTCGATCGAGCGGAGCAGCACCTTCACCGGCTTCCCGACCGGCAGATGCAGATCCTCGTTTTGCACGACGATGTCGTCCTGCCCGTTCGGATCATTGGGATTCAACCCGAGTGGATTGTCGGAGCTGATCAGGCGTGCGTCTGACGTGCCGAGCCGGCCGTCCTTTCCCGGAAGCCGATAACTCCACATCCACTGTTGTCCAACGACCTCGACGTCGGTCGCGTCGTCGGGAACGGTGACGAACTGGTGCCAGACGACGAGGCCGGGCGCCAGCATGGCGACGACGCCGATCGCGGTGCCGATGCTGAGCCACCATTCGAGCTTCTTGTTCTCGGGATTGTAGTGGGCGCGCCGTCCCTCGGTGTGGTGAAAGCGCAGGACGCAATAGGCCATGAACGCGATCACCGCGCAGAACACCGCTCCGGTGATCCAGAATGTCAGGTTGATCGTGTGGTCGATATAGCTCCAGTTCGAGGCAATCGGGGTCCACCACCAGGGGCTGTAGAGGTGAAACAGCACCGAGGCGACGGCAACCAGGAGCAGTAAGATCGCTACAGCCATCCCTCCTCCTTGCCATCGAAGGCTGCGGAGACGAACGAAAGGGCGGAGCTCACGTCAGAGGGATGGTCTTGCGTTCACCATCACCGTGGCTTTTGCCTCGCCCCATTCTGCCGGTCGCGACGCTGGGACATGACAAAAACTCAACGTCACGGCCGCAACCTCATCGGAGCTGGGGGCGCCAATCATCAACATGGTACCCATCGAGCCGGACGTCAATAGAGGAGTAATGCCCGCCGCTGTCCGGCGCGTGTTGGCGGGAATGCATTGGAGGCCGCGAACACTGATCGGCCCTCCCCCATCGCATGGTGCATCGCAAGACATCGTTTGTGCAGCTGCACAATTCTCCCGACCGCATTCGCCACCTTGCTTCTGCCGCGCATCGGACTAGTTTTACCGGACCGGTTGCGACGGATGTCGTCCGGCAAGCTCCTTCTGGTTGAATCTGATTTGCCGGACTCAGTCGCGATTTTCGCGCATGAGGCGGATGTGCGTGTGTTGATGGCGCTCCGTTCCCCTGCGGCCACAAGCAAGGAGACCGGAACCATGACCACGGTGTTCGCACGACCCAAGCTGCAATTGTTTGGCGTCTCTACCGCCTTCGTCGTTCGCAAGATCAGCCTTTCCGACCTGGGCGACGCGCTGCGCCTCGGCTGGGAAGACTTCAAGGCCATCCCGACCCACGCAATCGTCCTGTGCGTGATGTATCCCGTGCTCGGACTTGTCCTGTTCAGACTTGTGCTTGGCTATTCGGTGCTGCCGCTGCTGTTTCCGCTCGCCGCCGGCTTCGCCCTGATCGGTCCTTTCGCCGGACTAGGACTCTACGAACTGAGCCGACGCCGCGAACGCGGAGAGGAGCCAGGAGCCTGGGATGCAATGCAGGTGCTGCGCGCGCCGTCGTTCGGCGCCATGTTCGAACTTGGCGTTCTCCTGTTCGTTCTGTTCGGGGTCTGGATCGCCACCGCGGACGCGATCTACATCATGACGTTCGGCTATGCGCCGGCTGCGAGCATCCCTGATTTCGCAAAGCGCGTGTTGACGACGCCCGAAGGCTGGTCGCTGATCATCGTCGGATGCGGCGTCGGCTTCCTTTTCGCCCTGGTTGCCCTGTGCGTCAGCGTCGTCTCATTTCCACTGATGCTCGACCGTCATGCGACAGCGATTGACGCGATCCGCACGTCGATACGGGCCGTGATGATGAATCCAATTGAGATGGCCGCGTGGGGATTGATCGTTGCGGTATTGCTGGCCGTGGGCTCACTGCCATTCTTCGTCGGCCTCTGCGTCGTTCTGCCGGTGCTTGGTCACGCGACCTGGCATCTTTACCGGAAGGTGGTCGAGCCTGATCGGAATCCTGTGCAAGAAGAGCCCCGCCCGCCGATCGGTCACCGCTACGCGGCCGATTTCCCGGCCTCCCTCTTCCCGTGGAGCCGTGAGCGCTAGTGTTAGCGCCGCGAACTTGACCGCTAGAGCTCGGACAAATCAGGTCGCGAGAATGCGGTCGTATGACTCACAGACCGTGCAAACACATTCGATCTCGTCCCCGCTTCGCATGCTTTCGCAGGGACGACGGCCATGGGCGGGCGCGGGTGACGTTGTCCGACCCGCTATGTCCCCCCCTCACCTCATCAGCGCCTCGACCTCCTTACGGAAGGCCTGGCGCGAGCCGTCGCGGGAGTAGAACATGTGGCCGCCGGGATAGACCGCGAGCCTGGTGCGGCCCGGACCCGCGAAGGCCGGCAACTGGTCGAGGATGATCTTCGAGGCGAAGTACGGGGTGGCGAGATCGAACAGGCCGTGGCCGATCAGGAGTTTCAGTTTGGGATCGAGCGCCAGCGCCTGGCGAAGCTGCGTCACCGATTCCGCGGGACTGATGCCGTGACCGAACTCCCAGGCCTTGTTCACGCTCTCGCTGAGCAGATGATAGGAGCCGTCCGGCCGCCAGTTCAGCTTGCGCGTGGTGAGGTCGACGGCGGCGCTGGTCAAGGGCGCCATCAGGGGATCGCCGGACGGATCGTTGAAGCGGAAGTAGCTGGAATCCGGATAGGGATCGAAACCCTCGATCGAGGCATCGTAGCGGCCGGTCACCTTGCCGTTCTTGCGATCGAACTCGCGGCGGAATTCGCCGATGTCGAAGCGGCCGGCGAGCCTGCGGCTCACCGCCTGATCGATCCCGGTCAGGCTTGCGACCTTGTCGGCGAGCCGCGCGGTGGCCTCCGTGTCGGCCTGCCCCTTGACGAGGTCGAGCAGGAAATCGCCGCGTGCGTAGCTCTCGACGTCGGCGAGATCCTCGCGCGTCACCGGGCCCTTCGCCTGTCGCGCGACCGCCGCCATGGTCGGCAGGCTTGCGACATATTGCATGAGGCTGGAGCCGGTATATTCGCGGAAATCGAGCACCGGCGAGATCAGCACCAGGCCACGGACGCCGACGCCCTGCTGCATCTGCAGATTGCGCACCACCTTGGGCCCGCGAATGCCGCCATAGCTTTCGCCGACGAGATATTTCGGCGAAGTCAGCCGGTCGTATTTCTCCAGCCAGCGACGGATCACCAGCGCGACCGAATTGGCGTCGCCGTCGACGGTGAAGAAGCGCTTGCGCGCATCCTCCGACGTCGTGACGAAACGGCTGTAGCCGGTGCCGACAGGATCGATGAAGACGAGATCGGTGAAATCGAGCCAGGTGTCGGCATTGGCCTGCAGCTCGGGCGCGGCCGAGGACACTGCGCCGTCGAACGGCAGCCGCCACGGCCCGACATTGCCGAATTGCAGCCAGGCCGACGCGGAGCCCGGACCGCCGTTGAACAGGAAGGTCACCGGCCGGTTCGCCTTTTCGGCACCGTCGAGCTGGTAGGACGTATAGGCGATGTCGGCGAGCGGCTCGCCCTTGTCGTCGAACACGCGGATCGACCCCGCGGTCGCGCTGAAGTCAAGTGTGCGGTTCGGCAGCGCGACCGATTGCCTGGTCGTGGAGTCCGGCGGCAGGCGGTGCTGCTCGGCGGTCGAGCCGCTGGCCGCAGCGTTGGCGCCGGAGCCGGCCTCGCCGCCGCGTCCTGCCCGCCCCTTCTGACCGCTCGGGTTCTGGCCAGCTGGGTTCTGGACGCTTGGGGCCTGCGCGCTCGGCGACGGCGATGGCTGCGGGGTCTCGTCGTCGGCCCGCGCCGCGGTCGCAAGGCAGGCCACCAGCAACGCCGCGGCGAGCCGTGTCGCAACACTGTTAGCCATACCATTCACTCCCTGCGCCCCGATTTACGCAATCCAGCGGCAAACTACGCTAGTTTGGCGGCGTCGGCGTGGCATGCGGTCCGTTCCCGGACCATCTCGACAAGGCCGCCCGGGATGTATAGACGAGCGCGGCGTGTTCCGTGCCAAACGAGTTCGTGAGCGATGGCCAGCTCCAAGCGGTATGACAAGATCGCCTTCGTCGCCAGCGCCAGCGCGGAAGCGCAGTCGGCGCTCGAGCAGCTGACGGAAATGTACGGCAATCATCCACCCGCCGATGCCGACGTCGTGGTCGCGCTCGGCGGCGACGGTTTGATGCTGCAGACGCTGCACGCCAACATGCGCAGCGGCAAGCCGATCTACGGCATGCATCGCGGCACTGTCGGCTTCCTGATGAACGAATATTCGACGCATGATCTGCGCACCCGGTTGGCCGCCGCGCGGGAGTCGCTGATCAATCCGCTGCTGATGCGCGCCACCGACATCCACGGCGCCGTGCATCTGCATCACGCCATCAACGAGGTCGCGCTGTTCCGGCAGACCTACCAGGTCGCCAAGCTGCGCATCCTGATCGACGAGCACGAGCGGATGCCCGAGCTGATGGCCGACGGCATCCTGGTGGCGACGCCGGCCGGATCGACCGCCTACAACCTCTCCGCCCAGGGGCCGATCCTGCCGATCAACGCGGCGCTGTTGGCGCTGACCCCGATCAGCGCGTTCCGGCCGCGGCGCTGGCGCGGCGCGCTGCTGCCGAATTCCGCCTTCGTGGTGATCGAGGTGATCGAGGGCGAGAAGCGCCCGGTCGCCGCGGTCGCCGACCATGACGAGGTCCGCGACGTCCGCCGGGTCGAGGTGCTGTCCGACAAGACGATCGCGATGCGGATGCTGTTCGACCCCGGCCACTCGCTGGAAGAACGCATCCTGCGCGAGCAGTTCGGCTACTGACGACGGCTCCCCTTGCTCCCCCCCGCCCGGCAACCAATCATTAACCCCGGGCGGGATATGGTTAACGTCGGGTAATACCGCATTGGCGAGGTAATGCCCTATCAGGGCCGGACCATGTATCGCATCGATTTCAACAAGCTGCGATTTTTGATTTGCGACGACAATCCGCACATGCGCCGCATCCTGCGGACGCTTTTGCATTCGTTCGGCGCGCGCGAGGTGTATGAGGCCGAGGACGGCGCCACCGCGCTCGAGATGTATACGCACTACGTGCCCGACATCGTCATCACCGACTGGTCGATGCCGATCTTCGACGGGCTCGAGCTTGCGCAGATGATCCGGCAGCCGGAATCCAAGGGCAACCCTTACGCGCCGATCATCATGCTGACCGGGCATTCCGAGAAGCGCCGCGTCACGGTGGCGCGCGATGCCGGCGTCACCGAATTTTTGGCCAAGCCGATCTCGGCCAAGGGCCTCTACCAGCGCATCATGAACGTGGTCGCCAATCCGCGCCCGTTCATCAAGACCAAGACTTATTTCGGCCCCGACCGCCGCCGCAACACCACCAACACCTATATCGGCCCCGAACGCCGCGGCAGCGGCGAGGTCGAGGTGCTGCAACAACCGTCGCTGCTCGAAAAGGCGCGCTCGGCCATCTAGGATATCGCTATGGCGAAAGACAAACCCGGGACGATCGAGGTCAAGAGCTTCGGTACGCACCACGTGATCACGCAGCCCAATCCGCTGCGCAAGATGCTGCTGCGTGTCCCCGAGAGCGATCTCGACGATCCGGTCGGCCGCGCCGAAAAGGCGCTCGCCGGGCTGTCGGGCGAGTTCAAGGAGTGGATGACGATCGAGGCCGACCGTCTCTCCGCCGCGCATGCCACCGTGCTGCGCGAGGGCTTCAGCGACAAGACGCGCGAGGAGCTGTTCCGCGCCGCGCATGACATCAAGGGCGACGCCGCGACATTCGGCTATCCGTCGGCGGCCGCAGCCGCGGAGAGCCTGTGCCGCATCATCGAGCACGCGCCGGATCTCGGCGCCGTGCCGCCGCAGCTGATCGCCCATCACATCAACGCCGTGCAGGCGATCGTGCGCAACCGCACCAGGCTCGACACCGCAGTCGTCGCCGGCGTGCTGAGCAAGCAGCTTCGCGGCATCGCCGATGAATTCCTGACCCACGCCAACCGCGACCGGCCCGAGCACCTCGAGGCGATCCTCGCGCCGAGCATCGTGCCCGGCGAATAGCCGCGCGGCCGGCTGCTCGCGTTGCGGCAGCCACTCAAGCATCCATCGATCGGAAAGAATCGCGGCGCTCAGGCCGCGATAAGATCGTCGTCGTAAGGCAGCACCGCGATCGCGTCTTCCGCGGCGAGCTCCTCGCAGAACATCCGTGCGTCCTCGCGGGCCGATTCGGTCGCGAAGCGGCGCAGCAGGATCAAGAGCGGCTCGGCCGCGGAATGATCGGTCTCGCAATGCGTCAGCACCCGCTCCACCATGCGGCGATGCAGCCGCGCCGCACCGTCGCCGCTGTCGACATAGCCGACCTCGTGGCTGGCCTCGAGCGCGACGCGGAACGCGGCGTAGGTGGATTCCGGCAAGCCGGCGCGGCGCAGCAGCGCCTGCAGGCCGTTGCCGCCGCGGTCGTTCAACAGCGCGGAGACGCGGCCATAGGGCAGTCCGGACAGTTCGGCGAGCGCCGCCCCAAACAAATCGAGATTGCCGGACAGCAGCGCGCGCAGGATCAGCCCGGCGGTCAATTGCCCGGTGGCGCGCAGATGCGTGATCAGGTTCTGCATGTCGTCGCCAAAGGCACGCGCGGCGATGTTCACGGTGGAGCGTTCCCTGGCCTCGCCGGCGACGCGGTCGGCCCGATCGCTGCCGAGCCAGTTTCGCGCGACGACGAACTGCGCCAGCGTGTCGGAGAGCTTTGCGACCAGCGCCAGCCGCGTCGCCGACGGCAGGTCTTCCAGCTGCAACATCGATTCCCTGATGGCGGCGAGATGGCCGTGGCGTTCGACGATGCGATCCCAGGAGAACGGCGCGAGGCCGGCGCAAGGATTTTCGATCAGCTCGAGCGCGGCCGCCGCCGAGCCGACCTCGGCAATCGCGGCGGCGACGGAGGCCGGCAGATTGATGCGTCGCGCGATCGCGCACTGCATCTCGTCGGAACCGGTGGCGACGATGTCGACGAGGTCGGCATCGATCAGAAGCGGTGAATGTTCCAGTACCGGGAGCGCGATCGCCGACTGGTCGGCCGACAGCGCCTGCACGATTGCGGCAGGCGCGTCCGCACTGCGCGCGAACACCTCGGCCATCGCCTGCCGTACCAGCGGCGACGGGTCGTCGAGCAGCATCAGCAGCGCGCCTTCGGCTGCGATGCGGTCGTCCTCGGTGAGATCCGAGATGAGCCAGGCGCGGGCCAACGCCCGTGTCGCCTCTGCTCGCTCACCTGCTGGAGCGGTCCTAATCCAACTAATAAACTGCCGAACGATCATGGTCCTGCCGGCTTACGCAACGAAACGGCATCGACATACGACGCCACTACAAGGAAAAATAGACCATGACGCTTAATAAAGGGTTCACCATAAATGTTTGGGATTATTGACGTTTCGTTAAGACGGCAACGGCGTGCGGCTTCGCGCGCGCGGCAGGGCGGCTAGCCGTTGCTGTAGGTGCCGCTCGGATCGCTGAACAGGTCAAGCCGTCCGGGCGCGCGGACCTTTGGCGTCGCCGACGTGGTCAGCGAGGAGGAATTGCCCCACAGCTCCTGCACCGCCGGCGAGATCGGCTCCGAGCGGTCGCCGGCCTGGTAGAGCGAGCGGAAGGTCGGCGCCGGCTGCGCCGATGCGACGGCCGAGGTCGCACCGACGGGCGTCGCCGACCGGGAGTCCGGGAAGGTCGAGAGATAGGACGCGGTGTCCATGGTCGGCGCTTGTGTGGGCGCGGCGCTTGCGATCGCGTAAGGCGACATGGTGTCGCCGCCCGCTGCGGCGAAGGCGGTGCGCGTATCCTTGGAATTCGCTGCCGCGGCGTAGCGCGTGGTCAACACCGAATAAACCTGGCTGACGCTGCGCGCGCTGCCCGACCTGTCGTAGAAGATCGACTGGTTGGCGGCCGCCGCCTTCGGAAACATCGCGGCCGCGTTGGCGCTCGGGCTGTCCTCGGCGCTCGAGATCAGCTTGCCGGCGCCGCCGACGCCCATGAAGTGGGCCATATAGAGTTCGGCATCGGTCGGACGGCGGCCGAGCTTGCCGGTCAGCTTGAAGCTGTTGGACTGCGTCAGCACCGCCGCCATCGAGGACGCCGCGTCCGGATCGTCGCGCAGCTTCATGACCGCGGCGCGCGCGGAGGGATCGCCGACCGAATAGCTGCCGTCGGAATTCCTGCTGATGGCGTCGGCATACTGGCCGTAGCCGAGCTGGCTTCCCGCCTCCTTGACGGTGCCGAGCCAGGTCTGGTCGATGAATTGATAAAGTCCATGCGCCGACGAGGTCGTGGCGCCGGCCCGCGGATCGAAATTGGATTCCATCTTCGCGGTGGTGAGCAGATATTCGAAGCTCGTGCCGGTGGTCGCGGCCGCCTGCTTGATCGAGCTCGCGACCTTCAGGCGCGAGGGATCGACACCTGCCGAAGCCGTCGCATTGAAGAGGTCGACCGCCATCTACCCGGGTGCCTTGCCGGGTGCCGGCAATCGGCACCCATGTCCCGTCAACCTGCCGTAATTATGGTTAATGGCGCGTTAATGGCTCAGGGCTGGGCGTCGGAGTAAGTGCGCGACATCGAAGATGCGGCTCGACGCGTCGCATTTGATTCAGATCAAACGCGCTATTTGCGATAGACCTGCGCCGGATCGAACAGCTGCTCGGCGTCGACAAAGGACAGGCTGACATTGCCCCCCTCGTCCTTCACCACGCGATAGAAGCAGGTGCGCCGTCCGGTGTGGCAGGCGGCGCCGATCTGCTCGACCTTGATCCACACCGCGTCCTGATCGCAATCCATCCGGATCTCGACCACGCGCTGGGTCTGGCCCGAGCTCTCGCCCTTGCGCCACAGCGCATTGCGCGAGCGGCTGAAGTACCAGCCTTCGCCGGTCGCGATCGTCTTGCGCAGGGCCTCATCGTTCATGTGCGCGACCATCAGCACATCGCCGGTCGCGGCATCGGTCGCGACGCAGGTCACAAGACCTGCTGCGTCGAATTTGGGCTGGAAAGCCAGCCCCTCCTCGCGGTCGTGATCGTGGGTCGCTGCGGACACGGAAAACCTCGCTCAGGAAATGCGAGGTTACCGGCTCGGTCCTCGCACGAGGGACAGGAAACGCTGCTGCTCCGCCGGATTGTCGCGGAACATGCCGGTGAAGCGACTGGTGAAGGTCGATGCACCATGCTTGGCGACGCCGCGCACCGACATGCAGGTATGCTCCGCCTCGATCAGCACTGCAACGCCGCGCGGCTTCAGCACCTCGTCGATCGCGGCCGCGACCTGCGCGGTGAGATGCTCCTGGGTCTGCAGACGTCGGGCAAAGATGTCGGTCAGGCGCGCCAACTTCGAGAGACCCACGACGCGCTCCACCGGCGTATAGGCGATATGGGCCTTGCCGTAGAACGGCATCATGTGATGCTCGCACTGCGAGGTGAACTCGATGTCGCGGACGAGGACGAAATCGTCGTAGCCGGCGGTCTCGCCGAAGGTGCGGTTCAGCACCTCGGCCGGGCACTGGTGGTAGCCCTGATAAAGTTCGTCATAGGCCTCGACGACGCGGCGCGGCGTATCGAGCAGGCCCTCGCGGCTGGTGTTCTCGCCGATATAGGCGAGCAGCGTCTTGACGGCGTCCTCCGCCTCCGCCCGCGACGGGCGCGGCTGGTCGGCACGAACGGCCGCCGTCATGAATTCCGAGGGGTCGAGCTCGCCGGGCTTGGCGTCGGCCGGCTTGCTGGGGCGAATCGATTTGATCAAGGCGTCCATGTCTTCTCCGTTCGACCGGCCCTCGGATTTGACCTTGGTCCGGATGTGTCACCGGGCAGACGGGGCGGATGGCTCGAACCGCCGGGCGCCTGAGTCCCATTATTGTAGCACCGCCGCGGCGGAGGTGGGCCGCGGTGGCTGCATGGCCGGGCTATGTTTCCGGCGTTGCCGCCCATATATAGGGCGGTGCAACCCAGCCGCCAAGAGCGCCCGGCACGGCCGGAACCAGGCATCTGTCCTCATGCTGAACGACATTTACAACAAGCGGATCATCGAGTTGGCCGGCAATATTCCGCGCCTCGGACGGCTGGCCGACCCGGACGCCAGCGCCACCGCCCACTCCAAATTGTGCGGTTCGACCGTCAAGGTCGACCTCAAGATGGATGGTCCCGTGGTGACGGACTTCGCCCATGACGTGAAGGCCTGTGCGCTCGGCCAGGCCTCCTCCTCGATCATGGCGAGCCAGGTGGTGGGCTCGACCGCGGACGAGCTGCGCGAATTGCGCGAGACGGTCCGCAAGATGCTGAAGGAAAACGGCCAGCCCCCGCAGGGCGGCAAATGGGCCGATATCGCGCTGCTCGAGCCGGTGCGCGATTACAAGGCCCGACATGCCTCGACCCTGCTGACCTTCGATGCCGTGGTCGATGCGATCGGCCAGATCGAGGCCAAGGCGAAGCAGCCGGCGTAAGATTGCATGTCAGCTCATTCCGGGGCGATGCGGAGCATCGAACCTGGAATCTCGAGGTTCCGGGTCCGCTCACGTGTCCCGGAACGACGCGACAATGTGCGTTCTTACTGCGCGGGCTGGACCGGCGCCGGCGCGGGCGCAGCGTTGCCGCCGGTCGGCACCACGGCCTCGGCGGTCTTGGTCGCCCTCGCCGCCTGTGGCGCCTCACCCTCCATCGTGCTGCTCACGAAGCGATCGTTGTTCTTCGGCTTCGCCTCGGCGACGGGAATTGCGTTGTCCTTGCTATTGTCCTGCCGCGGCAGCACGTCGGCAACCGCATCGGTGGTGATGAGGTTGGTCAGCCGCAATTCGGCAGCCGACAATTCGTGCAGGTCTTCCCACGGCGGCACGCTGAGCGAGAGCGCCAGCAGATCACCGGCGCCGCCCATATCGAAGGTGTACTTGGCAAGACGGCCGATATCGCGCTCGACGATCATCAGGTCCTGCGCGGTGTAGCTCGCGGCCTTGGCGTCGTCGGCACGATCGCCCATCCAGATCTGATGCACGCGGACATGGGCGGCCGGCGGAACATAGCGCGTCTTGCCCGACAGCAGAAGGAACACGCACATCGACTCGCAATAGGCATCCGGCAGAACGCTCGCGCGGCCGCCTTGCGCGGCCTGATTGGCAACGCTGGTGCCGACCGTGGTCAGCACGCCGAGACCGCGGAAGCGGCGGCCGAGCGCGATCGCGTCATTGACCGAGCCGCCGCTGGAGTCGAGCACGATGGTGGCGCCGTTGAGCTGGCGGCCGCGCGCGAACTCGTCGAATTCCCTCGGACTATCGGCCGTGATGATGCCGACCGCGGACACCCAGCCTCGGCAATTCGGCTGGCAGGCGATCCAGCTGAACTTCATCGGCAGCTTGCGCTCCTCGAGAGTCGAATTGGCCTGCGCGGAACCGCCCGCCATGGCGGCGGTGCCGGAAGCTGCGAAGCAAAGAGCAACAGCGCCGGTAAGCGCCCAACTGCGCAACGAGAGCGACTTGACGAGCCTCAATTTGGTTCCTTCCCCCAAGCCCTTGGTGATGCGAGCGGTGGCAATGGCCCCATGGCAATGCGCCACGACTCTGTCAGCGGCGCCATATGGGAACGGTAGCGTTGCTGACCCGGACCGTCCATAGAGCCCTTGCTGCAGCGCCATCGGTGCTGTGCAATAATAACGAACTGTGGCGTAAATATCTGCAACAAAACAGTTCCTCGGCTTGGAACCCCCGCAAGACTACGTACATACTTGCGTATGCCGCCGACAGACCATTCAACGACACACCATCCACGATGCATGGACTGTGCCAGCACCATGCGCCGCCTGCCACGCAACTTCGGCCGCGCCGTGATCTGGATCTACCGGCACACGCTGTCGCCGCTGGTCGGCTACAACTGCCGGCATTTGCCGACCTGCTCGGTCTATGGCGACGAGGCGATCGAACGCTTCGGCCTGTGGGGCGGCGGCTGGATGACGCTGGCGCGGCTGCTGCGCTGCCAGCCCTGGGGAACATCCGGGATCGATAATGTCCCGCTGACGAAGCCGCCCGGGGCACGCTGGTACTTGCCCTGGCGCTATGGCCGCTGGCGCGGCGTCAACGAAGGCTGACGCGGCGTCAACGAGGGTTGACGCGGCGTCAACGACAAATGATCGGTTGCTGCCGCACGTCCAAGCACGGCGCGCATTGCTGCCCAGCGGAACTGTGACGATTGTTGGCGCATTGTTTCGTTGCCCCTTTGGGGAGGAAACAACAATGCGCTGGAAAATCAGCCACAATGGTCATGATCCTCGGCAGATCGACTTGCTGGCCGTGCTTGCCTTGCTCGTCGTCATCGTCGCCGCCTACGGCTACTTCACCCACAATCCGAACAAGCCGAGCACGACGGCGTTCATCGTGCCCAGCCAGAGCGTGAGGTGGTGACGCGCAGCGCGTCGGAGAGTGGCGCCTCAGCCGAGGCCCGACCTCGGACGCGATTCACACGGAGAAGCGCGTCACGACGAGAAGCTCACTCGGCTGCGGCAGCCTGCGCAACCCGTCGCGGCCGCGTGACGACCACGACCGCGAGCGCCGCCGCGACGAAGGCCGTGGCCACGTAGCCTGCGCTGTGCAGCCATTCGCGGGCGAACAGCAAGCCACCGATCGCGGAGCCGATGGCCTGGCCGATATACAGCACCGAGGTATTGAGCGAGACCGACGCCGAAGCGAGCGCCGGCGCCGCGCCGACCAAGCGTACCTGCTGCATCGAATTGGTCGATGCAAAGCCGAGGCCCCACACCGCGACGGAGGCGGCCATCAGGGCGTAGGCGCCGGCGCTCAGCGCCCAGCCGGCTACGCCTGCGAGCAGCAGCACGGTGAACAGGACCGAGGTTTTCCAGGCGCCCCAGGAATCCACCACGCGCGTTGCAATCGCGATGCCGACGAACCCGAAGATGCCGTAGAGCGCGAACACGATCCCGACGGCGTCAGCATTGGCGCCGGTCAATTTGGACAGCAGCGGCCCCATGAAGGTGAACACCACGAACTGGCCGGACATCTGCAGCGTCGTGATCGACAGCAGCAGAATGACCATCGGATTACGGCCGAGATCGACCCAGGTTCTGAGGTCAACCGGCGCGCCGTGCAGTCCGCCTGGTAACCGCCACCACAGCAGCAGGGAGCTCACAAGCCCGGTCAGCGCGATCGCGCCATAGGTCACGCGAAAGCCGTAGCGGCTTGCGATGAAGGTGATCAGCGGCAGCCCGATCGCGGCGGCAAGCGACCAGCCGAGGAAGATGTAGGCAATCGTGCTGCCGCGCTTCTCCACCGGCACGATCAGTGCCGCGGTGCCCGCCGCCTGCGGCGTGTAGAGCACGCCGACCGCGAGCATCACCAGCCGAATGATCAGGAGGCTGTCGTAGTTCGGCGCGAAGGCGGAGGCCGCATTGGTTAGCGTCAGCACCAGCAGCGTCGCCGTCAGCAGCGCCCGCCGCTCGATCCGGCTGGTCAGCCACGCCGTCACCGGCGAGCCCACGCACAGCACGATCGCGCCGAAGGTGATCAGGAGACCCGCGGTATGGATCGTGACGCCGAGTCCATCGGACAATTCCGCCAGCATGCCGGCCGGCGCCAGCACCGAGCAGCCGGTGACGATGTTGCCGAGCATCAATGCGGTGGGAGCGAAGCGTTTCACGCCGCGTTGTTAGCAGACTCCAAGATCAATGCAACTGCATCTAAATGCATGACACCTGATCGAACGCGCGCCTTGCGCTCATGGCGACGGCGACGCCGCCGGCACGGCGCTGACACTCGGCGACACGGCAGCCGGCAACGGGCTCGCAGGCTTCGGGCCGGCGGTCGCCGCCGGGCACGATGCCAAAAGCTGCGTCCACCCCTGCTCCAGCCCGGTGGTGTCGATATCGAATGTCGCAGGGCCGGACTTGGTGTCAGACTTGACGTCAGACTTGCCGTCGGTTGCCGGCGCGCCTTCGCCGATCTGCAGATGCGGGGCCGCGAGCATCGCCTTGACGGTGTCCGAGGTCACCGCCTCGCTCCAGACCTCGTATTTGCCGAACCGCGCCGACCGGCCGAATGCGACGGTCCTGGTCGCGCCGGCCATCATCGCCACCGTGCTCTTGCCGGCTGCCCCCTCCTCGAACTCGCGCACGAACATCAGCCGCCCGCGATCCTTGCTCTCGCAGAACAGCCGCCACTCCATCATGCGGAACGAGCTGCCGTCGGCTCTTTTCTGCTGCACGATCTTGCGAACATAGGGCCGTGTCTCCTTCTCCACCGCCCACAGGGTTTCCGGCAGCGGCCGCGTATCGATGCCGAATCGATAGAGCTCCGGCCGCGTCAGCACGTGCAGGTCCTCGAACTTCACGGACTTGATGAGGTCGCTGAGCTCATGGCTGATGCCCATCGCCGCGAGGAAGACATTGCGGTCGCGGTCGGCGCTCACCATCTCGCGCCGCCTGAAGTCGGCGACGACCTGCGCCGGCGGATGCCCGTGGATTACGAACATCAGCTTGGAGTTATGCACCGCGAGCACCGAGTCGGGCGCCACTTCGCGGCTGGTCGCGCCCAGGAACAGATAGGCGCAAGCCGACACGCACATCGCGTTGCGCGTGGTGAGCTCGGCCTCGACCTCGCCTTTGGCAGCCTTGATCTTCAGGCAGGCGGCGTCGACCTGCGTGCCTGTGGAACAGGCCGGCACGATGGTACGGCCGACCCGGGCAATGGCCTTGTGCGCGCGCAGGAACCGCGCGATCCCATAGGACTGCTCGACGTTTCCGCCCGGCGAATGAAGGTAGATCGGAAGCTGCCGGTCCTTGATCGGAAAGAGGAAGGTGCGAATCCGCTGCGCGGCTTCCCGATCGATCTCGCCCTCGATCGCGATCCAGCGATCGCAACCAGCGCCGCAGGCATTCGCCGGTCCCTTGGCGAGATAGATGGTCAGCTTTTTCGCAAATCCGGCCTTCTGGACCGGTGTTTCTTCCGCCCGCAACACGCCCGGGATCAGAAGCAACGCCACGAAAAACAGGAGTCGGGAAAACATGAACCTTGCGGATCGCGCGATGGCGGGAAAATGGACGCCGGACGTTAGACGATGATCGGCAGCGTCGCAACGCGCCAGCTGCAGGCAAGCGTCCCTCGATTCGGTGCGGCCGGAGGCCCATTTTCTTGATATTGCCGGATTGCAGGCGTCAAATCCCCTGCTATACCGCTGCTTTCCGCTTACCTGCGCTCGTTCGCAGGAGTGAGCTACAGGAGACACCATGGCCGATACGCCACCCAAATCCGAATCCGGATTCCAGTACAGCCTCTCTAACCTCAAACCCGCAGAACCCGTGAACAAGATCGCCCTCACCTTCCCTGACGGAGCGAGGCGCGACTTCCCGAAAGGGACCACCGGTCTCGACATCGCCAAAGGCATTTCGCCCTCACTCGCCAAGCGCACCGTCGCGATGGCGCTCGACGGCACGCTTGCCGACCTCAACGATCCAATCGAGGCCGACGCCAAAATCGAGCTGATCGGCCGCGAAGACCCGCGCGCGCTGGAACTGATCCGGCACGATGCCGCGCATGTGCTGGCGGAAGCCGTGCAGTCGCTGTGGCCGGGCACCCAGGTCACGATCGGCCCGGTGATCGAGAACGGCTTCTACTACGATTTCTTCCGCAACGAGCCGTTCACTCCGGAAGATTTTGCCGCGATCGAGAAGCGGATGCGCGAGATCGTCGCGCGCGACAAGCCGTTCACCAAGGAAGTCTGGGATCGCGAGAAGACCAAGCAGGTGTTCCGCGACAAGGGCGAGGCCTTCAAGGTCGAGCTGGTCGACGCCATTCCCGGCAACGAGCCGATCAAGATCTACTTCCAGGGCGACTGGTTCGACCTGTGCCGCGGCCCGCACATGACCTCGACCGGCAAGATCGGCAACGCCTTCAAGCTGATGAAGGTGGCGGGCGCGTATTGGCGCGGCGACTCCAACAATCCGATGCTGACCCGCATCTACGGCACGGCATTCGCCAAGCAGGAAGACCTCGACGCCTATCTCAAGCAGATCGAGGAAGCCGAGAAGCGCGACCACCGCAAGCTCGGCCGCGAGCTTGACCTGTTCCACTTCCAGGAGGAAGGCCCGGGCGTGGTGTTCTGGCACCCCAAGGGCTGGACCATCTTCCAGCAGCTGATCGCCTATATGCGGCGCCGGCTGCTTGGCGACTACAACGAGGTCAACGCCCCGCAGATCCTCGACAAGGCGCTGTGGGAGACCTCGGGCCATTGGGACTGGTATCGCGAGAACATGTTCGCGGCGCAGTCCGCCGGCGACGAGGCCGAGGACAAGCGCTGGTTCGCGCTGAAGCCGATGAACTGCCCGGGCCATGTGCAGATCTTCAAGCACGGGCTGAAGAGCTACCGCGACCTGCCGTTGCGGCTCGCCGAGTTCGGCGTCGTGCATCGCTACGAGCCGTCGGGCGCGATGCACGGCCTGATGCGGGTGCGCGGCTTCACCCAGGACGACGCCCATGTGTTCTGCACCGAGCAGCAGCTCGCCGACGAGTGCCTCAAGATCAACGACCTGATCCTGTCGACCTATGCCGATTTCGGCTTCGACGGCGAGCTCACGGTCAAGCTCTCGACGCGGCCGGAGAAGCGGGTCGGCACCGACGAGATGTGGGATCACGCCGAGCGCGTGATGGCGACGGTGCTGTCGGAGATCAAGGCCAAGGGCAGCAACCGCATCCGGACCGAGATCAATCCGGGCGAAGGCGCGTTCTACGGACCGAAGTTCGAATATGTGCTGCGCGACGCCATCGGCCGCGACTGGCAGTGCGGCACGACCCAGGTCGACTTCAACCTGCCGGAGCGGTTCGGCGCGTTCTACATCGATCACGACGGCTCGAAGAAGGCACCCGTCATGGTGCACCGCGCAATCTGCGGTTCGATGGAGCGCTTCATCGGCATCCTGATCGAGCACTATGCCGGCAACTTCCCGCTCTGGCTGGCGCCGACCCAGCTCGTGGTCACGACCATCACCTCCGAAGGCGACGAGTACGCCAAGGTGGTGGCGGCCGCGGCGCGCCGCGCCGGGCTGCGGGTCGAGATCGACCTGCGCAACGAAAAGATCAACTACAAGGTCCGCGAGCACTCGCTGGCCAAGATCCCGGCCCTGCTCGTCGTCGGCAAGAAGGAAGCCGAGACCCACTCGGTCTCGGTCCGCCGCCTCGGCAGCGAGCGGCAGACCGTGATGCCGACCGATGAGGCGATCGCCGCGCTGGTGGATGAGGCGACGCCGCCCGACGTGAAGCGGGCGCGATCCGTCGCCTGATCCTCACAATCGGTCTAAACTGGCTTTCATTGGCCTGGTCGTGCCCCCATCTTGGGGGCACGACTCCCCTTGAAGGACTTTTCCGTGCCCGATGCCATTGAACTCCTGAAGACGCGCCGCTCGATGAAACCGCGCGAGATGATCGGCCCGGGCCCGTCCGCGGCCGAGCTCGAGACCATTTTGACGATCGGCGCACGCGTGCCAGACCACGGCAAGCTCGCGCCCTGGCGCTTCATCGTGTTCGAGGGCGATGCCCGCGCGCGGGCCGGCGACGTGATCGCAAAGGTTTTCGCCCGGAAGAATCCCGGGGCGCCGGCCTCCGACATCGAGATCGAGAAGAAGCGCCTGACCGACGCGCCGCTGGTGATCGGCGTGGTCTCGTTCACCAAGCCGCACCCGAAGGTGCCGCCGTGGGAGCAGGAATTGTCGGCGGGCGCCAGCGCGATGAACATCGTCACCGCGGCGACCGCGCTCGGCTACGGCGCCTGCTGGCTGACCGGCTGGTTCGCCTTCGACCGCGACGTGCTCGACGGCCTCGGCCTCAAGCCGGACGAGAAGCTCGCCGGGCTCATTCACATCGGCACCCCGACCAAGCCGAGCGAGGACCGCCCGCGCCCGGCCTTGTCGGATCTCGTGACGCGGTTTTAGACGGGGGGCGCCCCTGTAGCCCGCATGAGCGCAGCGACATGCGGGGCTTCGGCCCCGGGTATCGCTTCGCTCACCCGGGCTACGAAGGCCATCCTTATTGCCAGATTTGACGATCGCGGAAACGATTAAGCCGCCTTCGACGCCCGTTCCGCAAAACCGCTCAGCAGCTCCGCGATCTCGCCTGCCGGCCTCGCCGCGCTGAACAGAAATCCCTGTACCTCGTTGCAGCCTTCAGCGCGCAGCCAGTCGAGCTGGTCTGTGGTCTCGACCCCTTCCGCGGTCGTGGTGATCTTGAGGCTGCGGCCGAGCCCCGAGATCGCGCGCACGATCGCGAGGCAATCGGAGCGCCGCGCCAGATCCTTGACGAAGGAGCGGTCGATCTTGATCTTGTCGAACGGGAAGCTGCGCAGATAGCTCAGCGAGGAATAGCCGGTGCCGAAATCGTCCATCGAGATGCTGACGCCGAGCTCGCGCAGTTGATGCAGGATCGCGAGGTTGGCCTCGGTCTCCGCCAGGAACACCGACTCGGTGATCTCGAGCTCGAGCCGCCGCGCCGGCAGGCCGGAATGCGCCAGCGCCGAGATCACGGCCTGGACCAGATTGCGGCTGCGGAACTGTACCGGCGACAGATTGACGGCCACCTTGACGTCGGCGGGCCACTTGATCGCCTCGGAGCAGGCTTCGCGCAACACCCATTCGCCGAGCGCGACGATCAAGCCGATGTCTTCGGCAACCGGGATGAACTCCGCAGGCGAGACCATGCCTTTTTGCGGGTGCCGCCAACGCAGCAGCGACTCGAAACCAGAGATGCGGTCGGCCGCGATATCGACCAGCGGCTGGTAGTACAGCTCGAACTCGCCATTGCTGAAGGCCGCGCGCAGATCGCGCTCCATGTCGCGGCGCTTCTGCGCCTGCTGATCCATCTCCGGTTCGAAGAAGTGATGCACGCCGCCGCCCTCCGACTTGGCGCGGTACAGCGCCATGTCGGCATTGCGCATCAGCTCTTCCGACGTCGTGCCGTCTCCCGGTGACAGCGCGATGCCGACGCTGGCGCCGACCACGACCTCGAGCCCGTCGATGTTGTAGGGCGCGCTCAGCGCATCGATCAGCCGTTCGGCGAAAGCGCTCGCCTCGTTCGGCGAAACGTCGGCCGCAAGCACGATCGCGAACTCGTCGCCACCGAGGCGGGCCGCCACATTGTCGTCGCGGACCACCTCCCGCAGCCGCTCCGCCACCAGCTTGAGCAGCCGGTCGCCCATCGGATGCCCGAAGGAGTCGTTGACGTTCTTGAACAGGTCGAGGTCGATGCACATCACCGCGACACGCTTGTTGCCGCTCCGGCCGCGCTCCAGTGCCTCACGCAGGCGCTCCTGGTAGAAATCGCGGTTCGGCAAATTGGTGAGCCCGTCATGGTGCGCCATATGCGCGATCCGCGCTTCGGCGGCACGGCGCTCCGTGATGTCGACCACCGCGACCAGATAGCCGTCGCGGCCCTCGAACGCCACCTTGCGTCCGAAGGTCAGCACATGGATCTCGCTGCCGTCGGCCCTGATGTGCCGCCAGTCGCGGCTCGATTGATAGACGTCGCCGATCTCGCGCAACGCGGCGCTGTGCACGCTCCACTCGTCCACCGGCCAGATCTGGCGCAGCGTCATGCCGAGAAACTTCTCGCGGCTGTATCCATAATGCTGAACGGCGGCGTCGTTGACGCTGAGGAATTCCATCGTGCCGGCGTCGAACACCCACATCGGCATCGGATTGTTCTCGAACAGCAGGCGGAACGACAGCTCGCGCTGCTTCAGCGCGGTGACGTCGGAGACGGTCAGCGACAGCATGTCGCCGAACGCCGTGACGCCAAGCCTGAGGCAGCGATCGCCGCTGTCGATCTCGAACTGCCCGCCCGGGCCGCCGCCGACAAATCCACGCAGACGGCTCATCACCGCCGGCGCCGCAAGCGGATTGCCGCCGGCGCTGAGCCGGCGCCACAGCAAGTCGGTCGCAGGCTGCATCAGCAGCCTTGCGGCGCCCTGGTTGAGATGCACGATCTGGAAGTCGGCCGGCTCGCCGCGCGCATCGCGGATCGCTGCGAGCGACAGCACGCCCTCGTCGGCGGCCGAGAAAATCGTATCGAGCAGATTGTACTGCGCATTGCGCTCGTTGACGTAAACGCCGACCAGGATACCGCCCCAGCGCGACCGCGTCGGCAGCGCCAGCACATCGAAGGTCCGCACCAACCCGTCGCGGACGCAATGCGCTGACGCCAGATAGGGCCGGCAGTTCTCGCGCGCGTTTGCGGCAGCCTCGGTCAACGCGGTGGCGCAATCCGGCGGCAGCGCGCTGAGCGGAATGTCCCAGCGCTCGTCGTTCAGCCATGTCTGGACATAGCGGCCGGCGTGCGAGACGCCGAGCATGCCATCGACGCTCCGCAGCAGCACGATATGATCCGCGAGCCGGCCGAGACTGCCGAGCATCACGTCTTCATAGTGCGGCAGCCTTTCGCCGGGACGGACCGCGGCCTGCCACTTGCGTTGCAGAACCGGTACGTCGGCGAACATCTCGGAATTGAATTTGGCCGATGCCCTTGCTGATTTCTTGTTGGCCATGACCATGGCGCGCCCCACGCAAACACTAGTCCCCACGGCATCCAAGTCATGCCGCGGCTTAACGTCGTGTAAAAATAGGCAGGCTTGGCATCGCCGCGAGCGATTATGACGGCTCAAATTCGCGCGATGGTTAGTTCACATTAGAAACTATGACAGCTGCATGAAATGCAGGCCGGTCGGACGTCAGCGCGCCACGACCTCGACTTCGCCATCGACGCCATTGACGACGTTGAAGGGACGCTCGAACACCTTGCCTTCGTTCTTGGCGATCGCGCGATACTCTCCTTCGGAGAGCACGACGCGCGGGAACGCGCCGATCGATTCCTTGATCACGTCGCCGCCCGGCGTGATCACCGACCAGGCGGTGTTGGCCAGCGCCTCGCCGCCCCGCTCGCTGACCAGCTTGAGGGTGATGACGGCGGCGCGATGGGTGACGGTGACGTCGGTCAGCTTGCCCGCCGCGACGCGAATGTCGGAGCGCACCACCGAGTTGGCGTCGCCATAGTTGGAGACGATGTAGTAAGTGCCCTCGGGCAGCAGCGCGACGTCGCCGGCGGCAACGTTCGGCACCATTGGTCCACGGTCCGAACCGTCGAACTGGCTGCCCTTGTAGATCGCAAACGAGATCTGGTTGGCGGGGATCTTGCTGCTGCCGACCCGGCCCTCGATCCGCAGGCCCCCGGCCGGCAGCACGAAGGACTCGCGGTCGGTCTCCGACTTCAGGCTGACGGCGCGCACCGCGCTGACGAGGCCGAGCGCGACATGGACGACATAGTTGCCGGGCGGCAGCACCACGTTGGGCGTCGCCCCGCGCTCTTCGCGGATCAGCTTGTAGGTACCGTTGTCGTCAGGCTTGTCGGCGAACACCCGCCACACTAGCCCGGCATTGATGACCGGCAGGTCCTTGCCGTACCGCGCCGTCAGCGACAGCACCGCCTGCCCGGCGGCCGGCGAACCGGCCGGCGGCGCTGCTACGACCGGCGGCACGGTCGCAATCGAGGGCTGGACGATGGTCGGCTGGTTCAGCGGGCCGGGCAGAACGGGCCCTGAACCGCCGCCCGATGGCGGCGCCAGGTTGAGCGCCGGACCGGACGGCACCTCCGGGACCGAGGCGGGCGGAATCGGCGGCGGCCGGTCGCTGAAGAACTGCGCAGATACGGAATCGGGGATCAGGGCCAGCAAAAATGCCGCAAGCGTCAACAGCGGAAGGAGCCGCACGCCCCGCCCGCATCCGCCGATGCCGTTGCCCCTCGAAGTCATCACCATGCTTTTCAACGAAAACGCGGCAAATTCAAGCCTTCGTCCAAGGGGATCCAGGCGGCGTCCAAGGCTTTGTCACAGTCCGGGCGGGCGGGCGTCCGCCTTTGGAACCGCGCGATCAAGCCGATGTTAGCCCTGTCGTCGCGGTCCAGTCACATTCCCTGCCTACCGCGGACCACCCGGGCATGAATCATGCCTGTGGGAATAACCATGAAGACGGACGACGCTGGCGCAGCCATGCTGCGCGGCCTAGTCTCCCGCTGGCAGGAGATTTGTCGTGTTGGATAGCTGGATGGGCCGAGGCCACAAGAGCTCCGACGGCCCCGACAAGGTAGGACTGGGTACGGTTCGCCGGCCGGTCATCGGGCTTGCGCTCGGCGGCGGCGCCGCGCGCGGCTTTGCCCATATCGGCATCATCAAGACCCTGCTGGCCCACGGCATTGTCCCCAATGTCGTGGTCGGCACCTCGATCGGCTCCGTGGTCGGCGGCGCCTACGCGGCCGGCCATATCGAGACGCTGGAACAGTGGGCGCGCGGCCTGCAGCCGCGCAGCGTGCTCGGCTACCTCGACATCCGCCTCAACGGCTCCGGCCTGATCCGCGGCGCCAAGCTGGCCGCCGAGATCGAGGCCGCGCTGGGCCAGGTCATGATCGAAGACCTCACGGTCAAGTTCGCCAGCGTCGCCACCGAAGTGCGCACCGGGCACGAGATCTGGCTGACCCAGGGCCGCGTGGTCGACGCCATGCGTGCCTCCTACGCCCTGCCCGGCATCTTCGCGCCGGTCCTGATCGGCGACCGCTGGCTCGTCGACGGCGCGCTGGTCAATCCGGTGCCGGTCTCGGCCGCGCGCGCGCTCGGCGCCGAGATCGTCATTGCGGCGAACCTCTCCAGCGACGTGTTCGCGCACTCGACCACGATCTACAATCACGGCCCGTCGGCCGCGCCCGAGGTGACGGTTGCGGTGACCGCCGATGCCGAGCTCGAGCCGGAGCCGCCGAAGCGCCGGTTTGGCCGCTTCTTCTCCGCCGAACGCACCGTGAAGCGGGAGTTTTTCGGCAGCGCCAGCCGGCCCGGCATATCGAGCGTCATGGTCGACGCCTTCAACATCATGCAGGACCGCATCACCCGCGCACGCCTTGCCGGCGATCCGCCGGACATGCTGATCTCGCCGCGGGTCGGTCAGATCGGCTGGTTCGACTTCCACCGCGCCGACGACCTGATCGCGCACGGCATCCGCGCCGCCGAACGCTCCATCAGCGCGATCGAGGAAGCGATCGACATCCTGGTGCCGCCGTCGAGCGGCGCGGGCAGCACCGGAAAGTAGCACTCAGGCGGTCTTGATGTAGTCGCGCAGCGCCTCCTGCTCGCGCTCATATTCCTCCACGCGCCGCTTGACGATGTCGCCGATCGAGATCAGCCCGACCACCTTGCCGTCCTCGACGACAGGAAGATGGCGGAATTTTCCCGTGGTCATCATCTCCATGATGCCGCTGACCGTATCGGACTCGCGGCAACTCACGACTTTCCTGGTCATGACAGCGCTGACCGGTTCGTCCAGCGCGCCTGCGCCGCGCTCGCTGAGCACGCGCACGATGTCGCGCTCCGACAGAATGCCCTCCATGCGGCTCTGCTCCATCACAAGCACCGCGCCGATCTTGCGCTCGCCGAGCAGCTTGACCGCGGCCGAGAGCTTCGCGCCGGGCGCGACGCTCATGACCTGATGGCCTTTTGCATCGAGAATGGAACGTACCGTCATTGTCGGCCTCCCTGAATCCGTTCGTGCCCCGCCTTGGGCGGAGCCGAGCCTGTTCGCCAGAGTCTTCAATCAACAGTTCCGCGCCGATTTCGGTTCCGGGGCGCGGTGAGTAGCAGGGCCCGATTTGTCGGCCCGCCTTGTTTCTGCTTCGCAAAGATGATGGAGGAATTCGATCCAGCCCGCAAGCGGCGATCAGACGCGCCCCGACTGATCAACCGACGACGCATCTGCAGCATCGTCCCGCGTGCGCGGCACCGGATCGAACAACGAGAACAACAGCAGTCCGGCAACGAAGCCGCCGATATGCGCCTGCCAGGCGACGCTCGCGCCCTCGCCGCCGAGCGACAGCGAGGTGGCGCCGAACAGGATATTGACGCCGAACCAGATCGCCAGGAAGGCGAGCACCCGTCCGTTGCGCAGCGCCCGCCACAGCGACAGCGCAGGCACCCTGGCCGCCGCCTCGGCATCGCCACGGCTGAACGAGAGGAAGCTGCCCTTCACGAAGGCAAAGCGGATCGCCGCCGCCATCGTCCCCGACACCGAAGCCGACGCTCCGATCATCGGCGCAATCGCGTGCTCATGGGTCAACAGATGCGCGAGCGCGCCGGCGGCCGCCGTCACCGCCATGAAGACGAAGAAACGCAGCGCACCGAAGCGGCGCGCCAGCGCGCTGCCGAACGGCAGCAGCCACAGCACGTTGAAGCCGATATGGGTGAGGTTGGCGTGCAGCAGCGAATAGGTGACGAAGGTCCAGACCTTGGCGCCTTCGCCGCCCGGAAAGGTGATATCGAGCAGCGTCGAATCGTAGCGCTTCGGGATGAAGCCGAAGACGTCGATGGTCCAGTTCTCCAGCTCCGGGGGCAGCAGCACCCTCAGATGGATCACCGCGATCAGGAGGATGTAGGCGGTGAGCGCCGGCGGCAAGGTCAGGATCGGCTCGCGCGGCGCCTCCGGCGGCGGCGCGAGCGGGGATTCGGGATGGGAGTCCAAGGGGTCGGCGACCTCGATGCGGCGGTGGATCAGAGATAGGCGGCTTTCGCCCCCCTGTGCAAGTGCACAATCCCGAAATCGGACACCGGGTGTCGCGCAGCGCGGAATCGGGACAAAAGAAAAGGGAGGGCGCTGAGAACGCCCTCCCTGATCGGCTGGTCTTCTCGTGCCCCGGAGGGATCGGGAGAACATCCCCACCCCTCCCCGCACGGTGACCAAACTGTTTGACGCCACCTGTGTACCAACGGCACCGACGCTTGGGGCAGCCGGCGCGAACGGGAACGCGCGGACCCTACCCGCAGGTTCCACGGGCACCAAGGGCATAGTTAAATTTACGTTAACGACACAAACCTGCCGATAAGCCGGCCAAAGCGCGGCCACGGCATGGACGCTGCACAGCCTTCCCTGCACAAGAGAGAAGGGAAGGCGCCTGAGCAAAACCGGGACAGATGTGTCCCGCTGAGACAGGCGCCGGGCAAGGTTTAGATGAAACACAGCTCGAGCCGCGCGTTCTTCGCCTATTGGAATGCGAAGCGCGGCAACGCACGTGCACCTGAGAGGAGTGAGTTCGAGCCGTCCGCGGTCCGCGACCTCCTGTCCGACATCTTCGTGCTATCCTATGACGGCGAGACCCGCTTTCCGTTCCGCGTCGCCGGCACCCGCACCTCCGCCCTGCTCGGCTGCGATCTCAAGAACCGGAGCTTTTCCGCCCTGTTCACCGGCGAGAGCCGCGGCGAGATCGAAGACATCATCACCTGCGTCGTCGAAGAGACCCTGCCGGCCATCGCCGGCATCACCGCCACGACCGAGGCAGGCGCCAAGGCGCATCTGGAATTGCTGCTGCTGCCCTTCACCGCCCGCGTCCATATGCCGGCGAGCCTCACCGGCCTGCTCGCCCCGTTCGAGGACGACGTCAGCCGGCTGCACGACCTGGTGCTGACCTCGTGGCGTTACCTGCATCCCCAGGAGCGGTTCGTGCCGCGGACCCTGCGCAAGCTCGCCATCGCCCGCGGCCTGATGGTCTACGAAGGCCTGCGCTAGCCGCCGGCGCCCGCCTTGGGACGCGATGGCAGGCGCCGGTCCTTGCACCGCGCCCCGCGGAACTCTATTAGCTGTCTGGCCGCCACGGCGGGGTGGACCCGCTCATTGCAGCTGCGGCCGGGCTGGGCATGTTTCGAAATTCGATCAGGCAGAAGATCGTCGGCATTGCCGCGGGACTCATCATCCTCGCGGTGATCACCTCGCTGCTGTCGATGGTGATGGCGGGCCAGGTCGGCCATCTCCTCGACGAGCTCACCAACCGCTACATCCCCGCCTATGGCCACCTCGCCCGCGTCAACATCCGCGCGCTGGAGCGGTCGCTCGCCATGCGCCGGATGATGATGGCGAAGATGCAGGCGCCGGCCGAGGACTCCGGGTACGAAAGCGCGCGCAAGGCTTTCGAGGAGATCGAGCCCCTGATCAAGCGCGAGGCCGACGCGGCGCGCACGCTGATCGATGCGATCATCGTCGATCCCTCGACGCCATCCGACAACGCCGCGCTCGGACGCCTCGACGACCGCATCGACAATGCCGTCAACGATCTCCTGATGCGGCTGAACGCAGAGAACAAGACGCTGCTCGAGCAAATCGAGGCCAAGGACTTTGCGGCGGCGAAAGCGACCACGCTCCGCGCCGACGGCCTGCGCGACGACTTCAACACCAGGATCGAGGGCATCCGTTCCGACATGCTGGCGCAGGTCGCCTCGGCCGCCGCGAAGGTGATGAGTGCCCAGCAGCGGGCGATCATCATCTCCGGCGTCGTGACCGCGATTGCCGCGATCCTCGGCTTCGTGTTCGCGATGCTGGTCGGCAGCGGCATCACGCGTCCGGTGATGCGCCTGCTCGAAAGCACCCGCGAAGTCGAGGCCGGCCGCCTCGACGGCGCCATCACCATCACGACCCAGGACGAGATCGGCCAGCTGTCGGCCGCCTTCAACCGCATGATCGAGACGCTGCGCCACAACCAGCGCATCCGCGAGACGTTCGGCCGCTACATCAATCCGCGGATCGCCGAGGGCCTGCTCGAACAGCCGGCGATCGCCGCGACCGAAGGACAGCGCCGCGTCATGACGGTGATGTTCTGCGACATGAAGGGCTTCACCAGCCTGAGCGAGGGCGTGACGCCGAGCGGCCTCGTCAAGATCATGAACCTCTATCTGTCGACGATGTCGGCGCCGGTCCATGCGCATCGCGGCATCATCGACAAATATATCGGCGACGCCATCATGGCTTATTGGGGTGCGCCCTTCGTCGAGGAAGCCGAGCAGACCCATCTGGCCGCGCTTGCCGCCATCGACATGATCGGCCAGGTCAACCAGCTGCGCAAGGATCTGCCCGAACTGCTCGGCGTGCGGGTGATCCCGGCCGATTGCGACATCCGGATCGGGATCGCCACCGGCGAGGCCCTGGTCGGCAGCATCGGCTCCGAGTTCATGATGAGCTACACGGTGCTCGGCGACACCGTGAACCTCGCCTCGCGGCTGGAAGGCGCCAACAAGTTTTACGGCAGCCGCAGCCTGATCTCGGATGCAACCGCGGCCGCTTGCGCGGCGACGATCGAGCTCCGCGAGATCGATCGTCTCGTCGTGATGGGGCAAACCCAGCCGGTCGCGGTGTTCGAAATCCTCGGCAAGAAGGACGAACTGACGCCGGCGCAGACAGAATTGCGGCAGCGTTACGCGGACGGTCTCGCCGCCTATCGCGACCGCCGCTGGGATGACGCCGAGCAAGCCTTCGCCGCGGCGCTGGCGGCGGCGCCCGGCGACGGCCCGTCGATCGCCATGAAGGCGCGCGTCGCAGCCTTCAGGCAAGATCCGCCGGCGGCCGATTGGGACGGCGCCTGGCATCTGGAGCGGAAGTAACCGCATCACGCTCAGCTCCGCCGCTACAGCTGGGCCTCGATCGCAGCCTTGTCGATCACCGACCAGACCTGCACGATCTTCCCGTCGCGGAATTCGTAGAACACGTTCTCGGCGAAGGAGACGCGTCTGCCGTCGATAGCGAGGCCCAGAAATCGTCCCTTCGGCGAACAGTCGAACGCCAGCCGGCTCGCGACATGAGACGCATCCGACACCAGCAGTTCGATGTTGAAGCGAAGGTCCGGGATGTCGCGAAAGTCCCGTTCCAGCATCTCGCGATAGCCGGACAATCCGAGCCGCCGGCCGTTGTGGCACACATCCTCGTCAACGAACCGACCGAGTTGCGGCCAGTCCTGGCGATTCAAACAAGCGATGTAGCTCCGGTAGATCTCGGCGAGCTCCGTCTTCATCATCGATCGTCCTTCTTGCCGCGGGTGCAGATGGCCATTGAGCATTTGAGTGCGATTCTAACACCGATGTTAGTTTCGACTCCGATGTCCGATGGCGCCAACAAAACACTCAGCCAGCGTGCACGCGAAAGCGCGACGTCCCGAAGAGACAGTGCGATTGCCGCTTCGGCAAACAATTTCTCGGAACGCGCGGAATGTCTCTCGCGATCGGGAGTTAGTGCTTCAGGCCAATGACTGTCCTTGTCAAATCGGGAGGTGTCCATGATCAAGTCACCGATGATGCTTGCGGCATTTCTGACAGCGCCGATCATTCTGTTCCCACCGCAGACCGCCATCGCGGCTGGCGGAGGTGGCGGCGGCGGTGGTGGTGGCGACCCATACGGGTCGAGCTACGGCACTCCCGCGCCGTCCTATCCCCAGGAGAAGGACAAGAGGACCACGCAGAAGAGAAAGCCCGCCAAGCAGTCCAACTTCGACGATCCGGCATTCCGCGAGGGCTATCGCGCGGCCTATGCGACAATCTACGAACACAACGACTACGCCGCCGCGATCGATCAGTTGCACGCACTCGGCCGCGATGATCGTCCTGATGTCGCGAACCTGATCGGCTATTCCTATCGCAAGCTCGGCGACTACAAGCAATCGCAAGTCTGGTACGAACGTGCGCTCAAGACCGATCCGAACCACGTCCTGACGTGGAACTACTACGGCCTGTGGCAGATCGAACAGGGAAACCGCGACCAGGCGCAGTATCATCTGCAGCGGATCGCCGAGATCTGTGGCACCGACTGCGATGAGTATCGGACGCTGGCGGCGGCACTGGAAAAGCCGCCGGGTACGAACCTCGTCTACTGAGCGCGTCGCGTAGCCCGCGTGGGCGGAGCGGCATGCGGGGAAGCACCGGCCCCGGATGTCGCTGCGGCTCGTCCGGGCTACGCGTTTGAGCCGCGTTGTTGGCATGTCCGTTTTTGCGGGAATTTCGCCGTTTTGGTCGACGTGACCGGCGAGTAGCTTGCGTGCCGGGCGAGGCACGCGGATACGTTGAGATCGATCATCATGACCTGGCGGCTTCTCGCATGGAGCGGCATCACCGTTGCCGCGCTGGTTCCAATCATCGGCGGCATCTGGCTCTTCACCCTGCCCGCCGCATCGGCGTTCCGGGTTCCGCCTCCGATCGCCAAGGCCGAGCAGGATGCAACGCTCGCGGCGCTGAAGCCGCCGAAGCGGGCGCGACCGCTGATCGCGATCCTCGGCATCAACGACATGACCGAGACCACCGACTATCTGATGCCCTACGGCATCCTCAAGCGCGCCGATGTTGCCGATGTCGTCACGCTGGCGACGGGACCCGGTCCGGTCGCGCTGTTCCCGGTGCTGAAGGTCGAGCCCGATGCGACCATCGCCGCATTCGATGCCGCACATCCCGACGGCGCCGACTACGTCATCGTGCCGGCGATGAGCCGCGACGACGATCCCACAGTCATGCAATGGATCCGGCAGCAGGCGGAGAAAGGCGCTGTGATCGTCGCCGTCTGCGCCGGCGCCAAGGTGCTCGCCTCGACCGGCCTGCTCGACGGCAGGCGCGCCACCACGCACTGGTTTTACCTGAAGAACTGGCGCAACAAACATCCCGAGATCCGGTACGTCGCCGACCGCCGCATCGTGGCGGACCACGGCGTCGCGACGACGACGGGGATTTCGGCGTCGATGCCGATGTCGCTAACCCTGATCGAGGCGATCGCCGGCCGCACCAGGGCCGAGGCCGTCGCCCGCGAGATCGGCCTGCCCGGCTGGGACGCGCGGCATGACAGCAACGCCTTCAAGTTCACCCGTCCTTTCGCGCTGACCGCCATCCAGAACACGCTGGCGTTCTGGAACCGGGAACAGCTCGGCCTCGCGCTTGCTCCCGGCGTCGACGAGGTCTCGCTGGCGCTGGTCGCCGACAGCTGGTCGCGCACCTATCGCTCGCACGCCGTGACCTTCGCCGCGACCGGCGACGCCGTGACGACCCGCAACGGCCTGCGCGTCTATCCGCAGGTCGTGGCGTCGGCCTGGTCCGCAGATGGACTGCTGCCCGCGGTCGGAACCGCACCGCCCGCGCAGGCAATCGACCGGGCGCTTGCCGGGATCGAGACACGCTATGGCCGTGGTACGGCGGACTTCGTCGCCATGCAGCTCGAATATCCACGGGCTGACGCCGTGCAGTGAGGGATTGCGTCCCCAACACCGTATTCGATCCTCGATCCACCCCATTGTCATCTGCCTGTCATGAATTGTGCCGACACGTCAGCGCCGGACCAGTTCGGGGACACGCATGGACTATTTCAAACGCTTCAACTTCCTGTTCGCAGCGCCGGTGTTCGAGGCCGACGACCTCGAGGGCATCCGCTTCAATCAGATCATCGCCGAGATCGAGCGCTCCGGCTTCGAGGTGGTTCGCGCCCGCAAGCTGGAGGATGCCGAGATCGCGGTGCAGACCGATGCCGCGATCGGCTGCATGGTGGTCGACTGGGGCAAAAAGGGCCTTGAAGGCAAGACCGCGGCGCTGATCAATCTGATGCGCCGGCGCGGCCTCGACTTCCCGATCATCCTCCTGATCCGCCGCAAGCGGTTCGAGGACCTGCCGGTCGAGGTGCTCGACTTCATCGACGGCTACGTTTTCTTGTCCGAGGAAACCCCGCCCTTCATCGCCAAGAACCTGATCTCCAGGCTGAAGCAATATGCCGAGAACTTGAAGACGCCGTTCTTCGGCGCGCTGGTCGACTATGCCGAGGAAGGCAACCAGCTCTGGACCTGCCCGGGCCATAATGGCGGCGTGTTCTACAGCCGCAGCCCGATCGGGCGGGTGTTCGTCGAACATCTCGGCGAAGCGGTGTTCCGCGACGACCTCGACAATTCGGTGCTCGACCTCGGCGACCTCCTCACCCATGAGGGTCCGGCGCTGCGGGCGCAGAAGGAGGCGGCGAGGATCTTCGGCGCCGAGAAGACCTATTTCGTGCTCAACGGCACCTCAACCTCCAACAAGGTCGCGCTCGGCTCGCTGGTCACCGACGGTGACCTCGTGCTGTTCGACCGCAACAACCACAAGGCCGCGCATCACGGCGCACTGCTGATCGGCGGCGGCATCCCGGTGTACGTGCCGACGGTGCGCAACGCCTGGGGCCTGATCGGACCGATGCGCTGGGACCTGCTCGACGAGGGCACGCTGCGCGATCACATCCGCAAGCATCCGCTGGTGCGGGACGAGAACGCCTGGAGGAAGGAGCGTCCGTTCCGCGTCGCCGTGGTCGAGCAGTGCACCTATGACGGCACCATCCATTCGGCCGAGATGATCCTCAAGCGGATCGGCCATCTCTGCGACTATATCCTGTTCGACGAGGCCTGGGCCGGCTTCATGAAATTCCACCCGATCTATTCCGGCCGCTTCGCCATGGGATTGTCCGATCTCGGCCCCGAGGCGCCCGGCATCATCGCGACCCAATCCACCCACAAGCAGCTCGCGAGCTTCTCGCAGGCCTCGCAGATCCACATCCGCGACCGCCACATCAAGGGCCAGAAGCGCCGCGTCGAACACCGCCGCTTCAACGAAAGCTTCATGCAGCACGCCTCGACCTCGCCGTTCTATCCGATCTTCGCCTCGCTCGATGTCGGCGCGCAGATGATGAAGGGGCGCTCGGGCGAAGTCTTGTGGGACGACACGATCCGGCTCGGCATCGAGCTGCGCAAGAAGATCCGCGCGGTGAAGCGCGAGTTCGAGGAGAAGGAGACGCGCCCCGAGCGGCGCTGGTTCTTCGAGCCGTTCGTGCCGGACCGTGTGAAGATCCCCGACGTCGCGCGCGAGAACGGCGCGCACAATGTCGCCTGGGAAACCATCTCGACCGACCAGCTCGCGACCAATCCGTCCTACTGGCAGCTCAGTCCCGGCGAAACCTGGCACGGCTTCCCCGAGCTGACCGCGGGCTTCGCCATGACCGACCCGAACAAGCTCACATTGCTGACGCCGGGCTTCGATCACGCCACCGGCGCCTACGCCGATCACGGCATCCCCGCGCCGGTGGTGGCGCAATATCTCCGAGAGAACCAGATCGTCGCCGAGAAGAACGACCTCAACTCCCTGCTGTTCCTGCTGACGCCCGGCGTCGAGGCCAGCAAGGCCGGCACGCTGGTGTCGGGGCTGGTCGCCTTCAAGAAGCTGCACGACGACAACGCGCTAATCGAGGACGTCATCCCCGAATTCTTCCGCCGCCGCCCGCAACGCTATAGCGGCGTGCGGCTGCGCGACCTCTGCGGCGACATGCACCGCTTCTTCCGCGACGGCGGCGTCAGCACGCTGCAGGCCAGGCAATTCCTGCCCGAGCACCTGCCCGAGATCGCGATGTCGCCGCGCCAGGCCGCACAATATCTGATCCGCAACGATGTCGACTACCTGCCGATCGACCAGATCTTCAGCCGCGTCGCCGCGACGCCGTTCGTGGTCTACCCGCCCGGCATCGCCACCATCGTGCCCGGCGAGCGGCTGTCGGAACGAAGCAAGCCGATGATCGATTACCTCAAGATGTTCGAGGCGAGCTTCAATGCGTTCCCCGGCTTCGAGGTCGAAGTCCAGGGCATCTACAAGGAGATCGACGACTCCGGCCGCGTCCGCTTCTACACCTATGTCGTGTCCGAATAGGCGAACGGGCGCAACACAATGGAGAATGATCACAAGATCACCGTCCGTCCGTCCCGCGACGGCGACGTCGACGCCATGCTGTCGATCTACCGCCACCACATCCGCCGTGGCGTCGAGGAAAGCGTCGACGACAGCGGCACGCCGGAGCCCGACGATCTGCGCGACCGCCGCAAGAATCTGCGCAACACCCGCCTGCCCCATCTCGTCGCGATCTGTGACGGCGAGGTGGTCGGCTACGCCTATGTCGTACTGTTCCGCAAGCGTCCGGCCTACCGCTACACGGTGAAGCATTCGATCTATGTGCATCACCGCTTCACCGGCCAGCGCGTCGGCGGCCGGCTGCTGCAGGAGTTGATCGATACCTGCGCCGCCGCCGGCTTCCGCCAGATGATCGGCTACATCGACAGCGACAACGCCGCCTCGCTCGCGCTGCACGACCGCTTCGGCTTCGCCCGCGTCGGGCATTTGCCCGGTGTCGCCTATCGCTATGGCCGCTGGTCCGACACGGTGATGGTGCAGCGCTCGCTCGCCGCCGGCGCCACCGCCCCGCCGCCGCCCGCGCCGCTGTCGCGACGGTGATGGGCACGGCACTTCCCATTCGTCGTCCTGGCGAAAGCCAGGGGACCCATAGCCACCGAATTTCAGCGGATGGGATTGTGGCCCAAGCGTCGCGCAACAATTGAGAGTTGGAGCAATGGGTCCTGGCTTTCGCCTGGCTTTCGCCTGGACGAAGATGAGGCGCATTCAAGACATCAAACAACGGTGTCATCGCCCGGAAATGCGGGCGATGACGGCTGTGATGGGGATACGGCTTCGCAGTCTCGCGACATCATTTGCCCGAGCTTTGACAGCCCGTAGGATGGGTCGAGCGCCTGAACGCCCTACTCCAGCGTAAAGCCGACCCGCAGCGCCACTTGATAGTGCCGGATCTTGCCGTCCTCGATATGGCCCCGCGTCTGCACCACCTCGAACCACTTCATTTCCCGGATCGTCTTTGACGCGCGGCTGACGGCGTTCTCGATCGCCGCCTCGATGCTCTTGTCCGATGATCCGACCAGTTCCAGGATTTTGTAGACGTGATCCTTGTCGTGCGTGGCGGGCATATCGACCTCCTCTGTGGATGCGCGATCCGGACCGCTTGCGCTGCGGTTCGGACAGTCCATCGTCCGATGCGGGCCGGCCGTCGTCAAACCGACGAATGCTGCGCGGCAACACACCGGACGAGCTGAATCAACGTGTCGCGGCGCCTTTGGTGCCAGCATGCATTTCGTGCCAGCTGCGCACCTGCCCTTGTCCGTGGCTTGACCTATGGTAGCATGGTTTCATCAAGTATTCGGGAGCGATACGATGTCCACTGCGTCCAGCTCACCCGCCACACCTCCTCACAGCCTCGGATCCGGGCTTTCCAACCTCCGCGCCAAGTGGGGCTGGATCGTTGCCCTCGGCGTGATCTACCTGATCGCAGGCGTGCTCGCCTTCGGCAGCGTCTTCTTCGCCACCGTCGTCAGCGTGCTGTTCGTCGGCGCCATGATGATCGTCGCCGGCGTCGCCGAGATCATCAACGCGTTCCAGTTCAAGACCTGGGGCAAGTTCCTGTTCTGGCTGCTGCTCGGCGCGCTCTATGTCGTCGCCGGCTTCGTCACCTTCGAGAACCCCCTGCTCGCGGCAGCGACGCTAACGCTGTTCCTCGGCGTTGCCCTCGTCGTCTCCGGCATCGTCCGCATCTTCCTCGCCTTCGGCATGAACTCGGAAGCGCCGTGGGGAATGGTTGCGGTCTCCGGCCTGATCACGCTCGTGCTCGGCGCCATGATCCTGGCGCGCTGGCCGGTGTCGAGCCTCTACGTGCTCGGCATTTTCCTCAGCGTCGATCTGATCTGCGCCGGCGTGAGCTGGATCAGCATGGGCATGGCGCTGAAGCGCAGGGCGTGAGGCGCGATCGTCGCCTCAGGCACGATCGAACGGTATGTTAACGTCAGCGTAACCCGCCGCATGTTTTGCGTGCGGAGAGACGGCGGGTTGCGCTTGCGCTAACCCGCCGTGCGCTCAATCCGCCCGCAAGCCCTCAGGGCTGCGCGAGGTGCCAGGCGCCGTTGAGGAAGCCGTCGCCGGTGATGTCGCCGGCCTTCTGGTCCTTGGCGAAGGTATAGAGCGGCTTACCCTTGTAGGCCCACTGCTTGGAGCCGTCGTCACGCGAGATGATGGTGAAGCCGCCTTCGGCCTTGTCGCTGGCGTCCGCCTTCAAGACCGGCCAGTTCGTCGCGCACGGACCGTTGCAGGCCGACTTGCCTTCTGAATCCTTATCGAAGGTGTAGAGCGTCATGCCCTTGGTGTCGGTGAGGACGGAGCCCTTCGCGCTGGTTCCGGTCTTGGTCGGCGGCGCGGCAAAGGCGGTCGAGGCGAGCGCAAGCGACATGGCGGTGGCGAGCGCGAGCGAGATCGATGTCTTCATGATGTCTCCTTTTCGAATGCAAATGGCTTGCATGCGTAAGGACGCCGGAGGGCGCGCGCTATTCCGGTGATCGCGCGTGAAGAATTTTCGGGACGGCGATCAATGCGAGGGGAATAAAGCCGCAGACGCGTACCGATACCGGCAGCCAGCGCTTCTTGTTTGACGCGTTTTCTTCACGCGAACCGGCGCCCGCTTCGCTCGAAAACGCTACCGTTTGATCTCCTCGACCGCGCGGACCAGCGGGCGGTCGGAGAGCTGGATCGGGCCGGAGAACGGCGTGCTCATTTCGAGGATCAGGTAGATCGCGGCCGAGATCAGCGCCGCTGCGGCGACCGTGGTCGAGATCACCACTGCGTTGCGCGGCGCGCGAAAGCCGAGGGTTGCGAACATCAGCGTCAGCCACCCGACCAGGATGCAGATCAGCGGCGACGGAAACGAGCCGTCGGACTGCTCGACAAAGGTCCAGCGCTGCTGCACCGCCTGCCGATAGACCGAGCGCGCGTCGTTCCACAGCGCGACCTTCTGCTCGTCGTCGAACCGCAGCTCGCGCAGGCTGGTGCCGACCTCGTCGAGCAGGCGCTCGGACACCGCGCTTGCCCTGGAGATCGGAACATCCTTGAGCACCTGCTCGACATAGGCGAGCAGCCGCTTGCGCGGCTCGTCGGCGCTCGGGCCGAGCGGTCGCAGGCTGCGGTCGAGCAGGATGAGGTCGGTGGCGAAGACATGCAGATTGCGGTCGACCGCCACATAGGTGTTGGCGGCACTGTTCATCATCAGGCCGAGCAGCAGCGACGGCATGGTGACGAACAGCGTCGCAACCAAGCGTACCGAGGTGTTGGTCTCGTCGCTGCGGTGATGATCGGCGAGCCGGGCATGGATCGCCATGGTCGCAAGCGCGGCGCCGCCGAGCAGGATGAAGATCAGGACGGCGACGATGAATGCAACCACGGCTTGCGAGAACCTGCGAGAGAATCAGGTCCGCAGGATAGCAAGGGACGCCCGGCGGTGCATGTCCGGTTGACTAGCCGTCCCCACGCGCTATCCAGTCCGGACAGGTTTCGGGGACGTCCGGCGAGAGCGCGAGGGGCGCTCCAGGGGAGATAGCACGTGCATATCGTCGACGACAGCGAGGTCAACCGCGTCCTGAGCTTTCCGGTCCTGATCGAGGCGATCGAGGCCGCGCACCGGCGGCCGAAGATCGCGGTGCACGACGGCTATCTCGGCGACGACAAGGGCCAGCAGCTGGTGACGCGCAGCGCGGTCGACGCCGGCCGCTTCATGATGACCAAGCTCTACACCAGCTTTCCCGGCAACCTCGCCCACGGCAAGCTGCCGGCGGTGCAGGCGGTCTGCGTGCTGTTCGACGGCAATGACGGGCGGCCGCTCGCGGTGATGGACGCCGCCGAGATCACCCATTGGAAGACCGCCGCGGATTCCGCCCTCGGCGCAAAGCACCTGGCGCGGCCGGATGCCGAGACGCTGCTGGTGGTCGGCGCCGGCGAGATGGCGCGCTGGCTGGTGCGCGGCCACCGCACCGTGCGGCCGCAGCTGAAGCGGGTGCGGGTCTGGAACCGGACGGTGGAGCGCGCGCGGGAGCTCGCGACGCTGCTGGAAGGCGACGGCATCGCGGCCGAGGCCGTCACCGATCTCGACGCCGCGACACGCGAGGCCGACATCATCACCACCTGCACCCGCTCGCGCGAGCCGCTGGTCAAGGGCGCCAACTTAAGGCCCGGCACCCATCTCGATCTGGTCGGCGGCTTCACCCCGGAGACCCGCGAGTCCGACGACGAGGCGGCGCGCCGTTCGCGCATCTTCGTCGACCGCCGCGAATCCGCCTTCGACGGCGTCGGCGACATTTTGCAGCCGATCAAGAGCGGTGCGATCACCGAGAGCGACGTGCTGGGCGATCACTACGACCTCGCGAGCGGCACCGTCGCCGGCCGGCTGTCGGATAGCGACATCACCTTCTTCAAGAACGCCGGCGGGGGGCATCTGGATCTGATGACCTGCGAGACGGTGTTTGCGCAATTGGGGAAGGAGTTAAGGTGAGCGGCGAGAACGTAGGCGGGTTAGCGCAAGCCTAACCCGCCCACTACTCCCTACTCTGCCGCCTGCTGCGTCGGTGCGTCCAGCACCTCCGACACCTTCGGTGGCGACATCGGCAGGCTGTAGAAGCGTTTGCCGAGCGCGTTGTGGACGGCGTTGGCGACGGCGGCCATGACCGGCACCAGCGGCACCTCGCCGACGCCCTTGACGCCCTGCGGATGCTTCGGGTTCGGCACCTCGACCAGCGCGCAGTCGAGCATCGGCAGATCGGAACAGACCGGCATGCGATAATCGAGGAAGCCGGGATTATCGACCTTGCCGTCCTTGTCGTAGATGTACTCCTCGTTCAGCGCCCAGCCGATGCCCTGCGCGACGCCGCCTTGCAGCTGGCCTTCGACATAGCTCGGATGGATGGCGCGGCCGACATCCTGCACCGCGGTGTAGCGGATGACGCGGACGATGCCGAGATCGACATCGACCTCGACGTCGCAGATATGGGTGCCGAAGCCGCCCTCGGCACCTTGCGTGTTGAGCTGCACGCTGGCGCCGATCGGGCCGCCCTGCGACGGCGCCTTCTCGGCGAGGTCGGCGAGCGTCAGCGGCTCGAACTGGCCGGCATTCGGGCTCACCGGATGCGCGGCGCCGTTCTCCCATTTCACCGCCTCAGGGTCGATCTCCCAGATCTTCGCCGCGCGCTCGCGCAAGGTTGCGATTACCTTGTCGGCCGCCTGCGTCACCACCATCGAGGAAGCGAACAGCACGCGGCTGCCGCCGGTGAGGTTGGAGAAGCCGACCGTCTGGGTGTCGCCGATGATGACGGAGACGCGCTTGTAATCGATGCCGAGCAGCTCGGCGCAGATATTGGCGATGCCGGCGCGCGAGCCGCCGATATCGGGATGCCCTGTCGTGACGACGACGTTGCCGTCCTCGGTGATGTTGACCTGCGCGGAGGATTCACCGCCGGCGTTGAACCAGAAGCCGGAAGCGACGCCCCTGCCCTGCAGCTTGCCGAGCGGCGCGGCATAATGCGGATGGTTCTTGGCGGCTTCCAGCGTCTCGATATAGCCGATGCGCGGGAATACCGGGCCGTGGGCGGCCTTGGTGCCTTCCTTGGCCGCGTTCTTCAGCCGCAGCGCTAAGGGATCCATCTTGAGCGCCTCGGCGAGCTCGTCGAGCACGCATTCCACCGCATAGGCGCCGATCGGCGCGCCGGGCGCGCGATAGGCCGCGACCTTGGAGCGGTTGGAGCAGACGTCGAACCCCTCCGACAGCACATGCGGAATGTCGTAGGGCGCGAAACTGCACCCGACCGCGCCGCGGATCGGCGAGCCCGGGAAGGCGCCGGCCTGCAGATAGAAGCTGCCATGGGCGGCGACGATGGTGCCGTCCTTCTTCGCGCCGATCTTCACCGTGCTCTTCGAGCCCGAGGTCGGCCCGGTGGCGCGCATCACCTCCTCGCGGGTCATCACCATCTTGACCGGGCGGCCGGATTTTTTGGCGAGCAGGGTCGCGAGCGGCTCGAGATAGACGATGGTCTTGCCGCCGAAGCCGCCGCCGATCTCGGCGGGGATGGCGCGGATGTCGCTCTGCGGGATGCCGGTCAGCATCGAGGTCATCGCGCGCACCATGAACTGGCCCTGGCTCGACGACCAGATCGTGGTCTTGCCGTCGGCGGCAACCGAGATCAGGCAAGCATGCGGCTCGATATAGCCCTGGTGCACCGGGCGCGTGGCGAAGGAGCGCTCGATGACGACTTCGGCATCCTTGAAGCCCTGCGCGATGTCGCCTTTCCTGGATTCGAGGCGGCCCATGATGTTCGAGGGCTTGCCGTCGAACTTGTTGAACTCGTGCAGGATCGGCGCATCAGGCTTCAGCGCGTCGTCGATCTCGATCGCCCAGGGCAGCACCTCGTAGTCGACCTCGATCAGCTTGCAGGCCTCGGCCGCGATCGCCTCCGTGGTCGCGGCGACGGCGGCGACGGGATGGCCGGGGAACAGCGCCTTGTCGCGCGCCATCACGTTGCGGCACATCCAGCGCATGTCCTGGATGCCGAGCATCACGGCACCCTTCTCGATCGTGAAGTCGACGATGTCGCGCGAGGTGACCACCGCCTTGACGCCGGGCAGCGCCTCGGCCTTGGCGGTGTTGATCGACTTGATGCGGGCGTGCGGATGCGGGCTGCGCAGCACCTTGCCCCAGATCATGCCGGGCATGGTGGTGTCGGCGGCAAACGCCGCGCGGCCGGTCACCTTGTCGACGCCATCGGGCCGGATGGTGCGCTGGCCGATCCATTTATTGTTGACGACGTTCATGGGCGCATCTCCCGCATTTCGGCAGCGGTCTCCATCACCGCGCGGACGATCTTGTCGTAACCGGTGCACCGGCAGAGATTGCCGGCCAGCCAGAAGCGGACTTCCTCTTCGGTCGGATTGGCATTTTTGGCGAGCAGCGCCTCGGAGGCGACCAGCATGCCCGAGGTGCAGATGCCGCACTGGAGCGCGGCGTGCTCGAGGAACTTCTGCTGCAGCGTATGCAGCTTCTCGCCCCTGGCCATGCCCTCGATGGTCCTGATCTCGTGGCCCTCGGCTTCGGCCGCGAGCATCAGGCAGGAGCAGACCAGGCGGCCGTCGAGCGTGATCGAGCAGGCGCCGCAATCGCCCGACGCGCAGCCTTCCTTGGAGCCGGTGAGCCCCAATTGCCCGCGCAACGCGTCAAGCATGGTCTCGTACGGCTCGCACAGGAATTCGACCGGCTCGCCGTTGACTGAGGTGGTGACGTGCAGTTTCGCCATGGTGCTAGTGTCCTCCCGCGCGCTGGGCGGCGATCGCGGCGGTGCGCTTGAGCAGCACGCCGGCGGTTTTGGTCCGGTAGGCGATGGTGCCGCGCTTGTCGTCGATCGGACGACAGGCGGCGCGACACGCGGCAGCGGCGGCTTCGAGCGCGGCATCGTCGAGCTTCGAGCCGATCAGCGCCTGGGCGGCAGGCTCAACCAGCAGCGCAGTCGGTGCCACCGCACCGAGGCCGACACGGGCCGCGGTACAGACGCCGTCCTTCAAGGTCAGGCTGACGCCGATGCCGACCACCGCGATGTCCATCTCGGTGCGCGGGATCATCCGCAGGTACGCATCGCCCGAGCCTTTCGGCCGCGGCGGCAATGTGAAGCTGACCAGGATCTCGCCCGGCTTGAGGTTGGTGCGGCCAGGTCCGGCCGGCACATCCTCAACCTTCATGTCCCGCCGGCCGCTCGGACCCTGCACGGTGACGACGGCGCCCGCCGCGATCATCGCCGGCACGCTGTCGCCGGCCGGCGAGCCGTTGCAGAGATTGCCGCCGGCGGAGGCGCGGCCCTGCACCTGCTTGGAGCCGATCAGGTTCACGGCCTCGAGCACGCCGGGCCACACTTTGCCGAAGCGCGCATGTTCGGCGAGCTCCATGCCGGAGACGGCGGCGCCCACGCGGAAACCGCCATCGGCGGTTTCGCTGATTTCGGTCATCTCGCCGATCTTCTTGATGTCGACGATCAGTCCCGGCCGCACCAGGCCGGAGCGCATTTGCACCAATAAGTCGGTGCCCCCTGCCATAATGCGGGCGACACTCCCGGCGGCAGCAAATGCGCCAATCGCTTCGTCAAGCGTGCGCGGTGCTACGTATCGGATATCGGTCATGACGGTTCTTTCGGTCTCCCTCGACTGCTTGTTCGCGCTGCTTGTTCCCTTGGGGATATGGCCTTATTGCTGGCCGGCAGGACCACAAGCCTACACGGCCGAGCAGCGTCCGAACAGCCTGCGAGGTGCGGTCAAAAGCGCAGGCTCCTATGCAGGATGCGCCCTTGCGCCGTGCCGGAGGTGGCGCGCGACGGCCGCAGTCATCGCATGTTCACGTCACCGATCCAGCCGAGCCCGCCGCCGAAATTCCGAGATTGGCGGCACGCCGCTTGCTTGCTTTGCGTAACGGATTGGTGAAGCATGCCGGCCGCTGTGGCATCCGTGCCGGCGCAACGACAGATCGGGAGACGGCGAATGGTCGAATTCTCGCGCAGAAAGCTCCTCAAGCTTGCGGCCGGCGTGCCGCCGGCGATCGCGGCGCCGGCCATCCTGTCATCGCGCGCCTTTGCCGCCGGCAAGGGCAAGACCATCACCGCCGTGATGCATTCGGACCTGCGCATCATCGATCCCGGTTTCACCACCGCCTACATCACCCGCGACCATGGCTACATGGTCTACGACACGCTGCTCGGCATCGATTCAAGCTTCAAGGTCCGCCCGCAAATGGCGGACTGGGCGATCTCCGACGACAGGCTCACCTACACCTTCACGCTGCGCGACGGCCTGAAATGGCACGACGGCGCGCCCGTGACCGCGGAGGACTGCATCGCCTCGCTGAAGCGGTGGACCGCCGTCGACGGCATGGCGCAGAAGCTGGCCGAATTCACCGCTTCCCTCGAGGCGAGCGGGCCGAAGACGATCGTGCTCAAGCTCAAGGAGCCGTACGGCCTCGTGCTGGAGTCGCTGGCAAAGCCCTCCTCCTACGTCGCCTTCATGATGCCAAAGCGGCTCGCGGAGACGCCGCCGGGCAAACAGATCGCCGAGCAGATCGGTTGCGGGCCGTTCAAGTTCGTGAGCGCGGAATTCCAGCCGGGCGTCAAAGCCGTCTATGAGCGCAACGCCGACTACGTGCCGCGCAAGGAGAAGCCGGATTGGCTGTCGGGCGGCAAGGTCGCGAAGGTCGATCGCGTCGAATGGGTCACGATGCCCGACGCGCAGACCGCGATCAACGCGCTGCAATCCGGCGAGATCGACTTTTTGGAACAACCGTCGGTCGACCTGCTGCCGGTGCTCGAGGCGAACTCCGATCTCACCGTGGCGGTGCTGAACAAGTTCGGCTTCCAGATCGAGGGCCGGATGAATTTCCTGCACCCGCCATTCGACAACGCCGCGATCCGCCGCGCCGCATTCCTGGCGATGAACCAGAAGGACGTGCTCGACGCCACCGTCGGCAATGCGAAATATTACGAGATCTGCGGCTCCTATTTCGCCTGCGGCACGCCGCTCGCCAGCGACGCCGGCGCGGAGACGCTGATCAAGGGCAACGGCATGGCCGAGGCCAAGAAGGCGCTCGCTGCCTCTGGCTATGACGGCACGCCCGTCGTGATCATGATCCCCGGCGACGTGCAGACGCTGAAGGGGCCGCCGACGGTCGCCGCGCAGCTGTTGCGCGCGGCCGGCTTCAACGTCGACGCGCAGGTGACGGACTGGCAGACCGTGGTGAGCCGCCGCGCCAGCCAGAAGCCGCCCAAGGAAGGCGGCTGGAACCTGTTCTTCACCTTCACCGGCGCGACCGAGGTGATGAACCCGATCGTCAACAACCAGATCGCCGCGAACGGCAAGCGGGCGTGGTTCGGCTGGCCCGAAGACGCCAAACTCGAGCAGATGCGCGACGCCTATGCGCGCGCCACCTCGCCCGAGGAGCAGAAGAAGGTCGCGGTCGAGATTCAAAAGCAAGCCTACGAACAGGTGATCTATATCCCGCTCGGCCAGTTCCGCTTGCCGAGCGCCTGGCGCAAATCGCTCACCGGCGTGCTGGAAGGCCCGGCGCCGCCGGTGTTCTGGAACGTCGACAAGACCGAATAGTGACCGGCGGCGCGAGCGACGCGCGCCGCCGGTCGACGTTGGGCCAGCTGGGGCACGTCGGAAGGTTGATCGTTTCAGCCGCCGAGGCGCTTCACCGCTCTCGTCTGCGGGCGCTGCAAAATATCGAAAACAACCCCATGCAAAGGAGCCGACGGCCGCCGGCGTTCGACCGGGCAACTTGACACGTCGGGCAAATCAGGAATACATTTCCAATATTCCGAAATTCGCTTTCCCCTCCGGCCGGCAATCCGGAGAGGGAGCGCAGTTGCTTTCGGCTGCTATTCGACCTCGTCGCACTACTATCGCCGCGTCACTGGCCGTTGGCCTTGCGCGTGGCCTTCGGTGCCTCGTCCTTCAGCTTCTCCAATGCGCCGGGCATCATTTGCCCGAACATCGAACTCAGCATCGCGGTCGGGATCAGGCCGGCGCTGTTGCTCTCCGCGCCCTGCCCGCCCGACATCAGGAATTGCGGCACCAGCGGCTGGTTGATCCGGGTCAGCGCTTCGGCGAACTTCGCGAAGTTCTGCTCGGCCAACCGATACTCCGGCCCGCCATAGGCGTCGACCGACAGTTTGGTCGCCTGGGCGTTGGCGGCGCCGACCGCGAGCACCCGATCGGCCTCGCCCTGGCCCTCGAGCCTGGATTGCTCGCCGACCGCGGCCGCCGTCACCTTGCGGGTCTCGGCATCCTTCTGCGCGCGGGCGAGCGCCGCGGCGCCCTCGTTCTCGTTGACCTTGACCTGGATCAGCGATTGCGTCAGCGCCGTTTGCGCCGCGGCCGTCGCCTTGGCCTCGTTGAGCGCCCGCTCCTGCACCGCGGCCTTCTCCTGCTCCTGATAGGTCTCGATCTGCTCGCGCGCGATCTGGCGCGAACGGAGCTGGATCAGGATGTTCTCGATCGTGTGGTCGCCGGTCGCCGCGCGCGGCGTGCCGATCAATACCTCCTGGAGGTCGAGCGAATAGCTCTCGAACTTGGCCTTCATGTCGAGGGCCGCTTCCGCCTGGATCGCGGCGCGGTTCTGCAGCAGCTCGATCAGCGTCATCTTCTGCGCGATGTTCTTGAAGAACGCGCTGACCATCGGGTCGAGTGTCTGCTCGACCAGTTTCTTCACGTCGCCGAAGCGCTGGATGATCATCGGCGCCTTCTTGTAGTCGATATGCATCACGACCGAGAGCGGCAGCGTCGGCTCGAAGGCGTCCTTGGTGATCAGCGAGATCTCCGACAGGTTCTCGTCGAGCTTCATCGCGCCGACCTCGCCGCGCATCCATTTCAGGATGAAGTTGACGGTCGGGATGATCTCGATCTTGCCGGCATAGGTGTTGAAGGCGTATTTGCCCGGCAACAGCGGATCCTTCCAGACGCCGCGGCTGCCGTTGAGCACGAGCTCGCCATGACGGTACTGCTCACCCGAGACGTCGTCGGTGCGCGGGCCGGTGTAGAAGATGACGACGCCGACATTGCCGACCGGGATCACCGTCTTCGGCACCGCCTCGACGGTCGCGAACAGGCGGTTGATGTACCAGGTGCCCTCGACGATGACCTGGAGCTGGCGGCCGCGATAGCCGCCGGCGCTCAGGAATTTCTCGGGCTCCTGGAAGTTGTTGTGGAAGGTCGCGGCGTCGCGCAGCTCGGTACCGACCTCGGGCGCGATGATCTCGCCCGGAGGCAACGACGGGCCGTCGTGCACGGTAACGATGCCGACCAGATCGTGATCGGCCGCCAGCACCACCGGCGCAAAGCCCCAACGCTCGGTGATCGTGAGCTGCATGCTCTCGAGCACGCCGCGCTCGCGCTCGCTCAGCGCGTGGCCGTAGACGCGCTCGTCGGTGATGACGGCGAACTGCGTCGTGTTGATCGCATAGGTACCCTCGCGCAGGATCTTGCGCTGCGGACCCTTCTGGCCGCCGCCAAGCAGGAAGCGGCGCGCGTCCTGGAAGTCCGACTTGTCTTCGGTGTCGTTGGCGCCAAGCACCTGCGAAGGCTCCAGCGCCGCGCCGTCGCGCGCGAACACATAGGCGATCTTGCCCTGGCCGACGGTCACGAGGTCAGAGCGGTGGATCCGGTACATGAAGGGAAACATCACGTGCAGGCCGCCGCGCAGCACCTCCGGCTCGTAGCCGGCTTCGCCGTTCAGCGCGATGAAGCCGTCATCGATCGAGCCCTTTATCGCCCACAGCTTCTCGACGATGCCGACCTGATTGTTCGGAATGTAGCGAAATACGTTCGATATGCGCAGCACGATCACAAGCGCGATCGCTGCAGCGATCCAAATGGCAGGCTGGGTTGAACCTGAACCATTAAGAAGACCGAGGAAGTCCATAGTCTGTCTCCACAATTCGCAACTGGGCGGTTTGGGAACCAAACCTCACCCAAGAATTGCGGTGCGGAGATGTGGTGCGCGGCCTGGGGCGCAAGGCGTGAACATTATTCGTACTGCCGATCTTTTTTTGATGACCGTCTGAACCGCCAGGCGAGTCGCGCGACATTGATCGGCGCGAATAATTGCTGCGATTGCGCATCATTCGCGGCCAACATGCGAGATCGCTCTAGCGCGAGCCATGTTGGGCGCGATCGCAAGGATCAGTCGCGTTCGAAAACCTTGGCACCAGGGTAGACCCGTCGGGCGTACGCGACGACCCGCGCTCGCTCCTGCGTCTCCAGGAACGGAGTTTGGATCTTGCACGATCCGACGATGAGGTGCCACAGGCCATTGAGCTTCTGAATGTTGATGATCATTTTGGCTGCTCCTCGAAGAACCCGCGTCCAGTTGCGCTTGGTCCACTTGGTCTGGCGTTTGCTTTCTGCCCGGTTCTTGCCGGGAGTGCTATTCCGGTCGACTACGTTCGGGGAAAGTACGTAAGGTGGACGCACCTGCACTAGCTCATGCGTGGCGACAACTCGATGCAATTGACAGGAAGCAAAAACCCGGCGGCCTCTAACAGGCCGCCGGGTGCGCTCAAGTAATGTCTTGGGGATGAAACGTGTCTGTCTTCTGCCCGGTTTTGGCCGGGCGCGCTATCCGGGCGACTACGTCCGGGGAAAGTACGTGGGTTGACGAAGCCGTGGCACAGCAACCGATCGTCTGGATCACGTCGCGAGGACGAAGCCGACACGGGTTTGCGAGCACGCGCCCCCCATCTCGGGTGCCACCAACGGCCGCCGATCACGACACCCGCGGATGCTCGCCGACCGCGCCGACATAGTCGAACTGCCCTTCCCTGACCGACAACGGCATGAACGCCAAGCGAGTCGCGACATCGATCGGCGCGAACAACTTGCCACGATTGCGCATCATTCGCGGCACCCCGACCTGCCACGAGAGCCTGGACTCACCGAGGTCCGCTCCTGACGGCGACGCAGTAATTGCTGTGCTCGATGGTCGGCGACTGCTTTTGACTCAATCGAGGCATCGTTCCGCGCGGCCCTCTTTGCTCGTTCCCAGGAAAAGTTGACCCAGATCAACATGGCTCGCACGAGAGCGCGTTACCTGCGAGCCGGTTCGGGAGGCGCTTACCTGAAGGAGGAGCAAATGAAGCCACTTTCTGAACAACTCGCCGAATTGTCGGTGCGCGCAAAAAATGCCGAAACTGCCTTTGCAGCCGCACAAAAGGAAGCGCGTGACAAGATCGAAGCGCGGAAGGCAGAGGCGCTTTCGGCTGCAAAGATGGCAGTCGAAAAGGTGAGCCAGCAAATCAAGTCGGTCGGCGAGTCTGCTGACAGAGACAGGCAGGCGCTGCAAGCAAAAATCACCGCGGACGTGAACACCTTGAAGGCGTACGCGCTCAAAGCAAAGCATGATATCAAGGCCAACCTTGCCGAGGAGCGCGCAACGCTTCTGGAAGAAGACGCCGGTTTCGCGATCGATTACGCCATAGCGTCGGTTGAACAGGCACAACTCGCCGTCCTGGACGCGATCGACGCTCGCCGCGCCGCCGAGCAGGCCAGGCGCAGTTAGCATCAGGAACTCTGCAAACCGAGGCCGCCTCCGTTGGCGGCCTCTTTCATTTTGGGCCAAGCTGCGACGTCCCTATTGGCCCGAATCCGAAGGTCCACCCGTCCGTCAACAGGTCAGTTCATTTGGGCAGAGCAGACGCCGCCGTGTTGGCCCGCCACGGACGTCTTTTGACCCTGACCCGACTTCGAGAACACCATCATTGAATAACTTGGTCGGCCTTCTCGAGGATTTCGGAGGGGACGTTTATGCCAAGTCGCCGAGCGGTCTGAACGTTGACCACCAGCTCGTGCGCCAGCGCCGCTCTTATGGGTAGGTCGCCAGGATTGGCTCCTCGAAGGATGCCGTCCGCATAGTGTGTGCCATGTGTCGCGCCGCTTCGCAAAGGCTCGTGCCGTAAGCAATCAGGCCGCCGGCATCGAGCATGGATATGGGAAGGACCGTTGGCAGACGATGGGCAGCAGCGAGATCTGCTATCTGCTTTCGGCAAGCTTGGTTGATCGGCTCCTCTAGGACGACGAGCGCCTACGCGCGCTCCTGCTCCATCGCCGCAAAGGCTTTTTCGTGTTCCGGAGAAGGTGCTTCGACGCGGATCACTTGTGGTTCCAACTTCAACCGGTGAGCTGCCTCTCGGTTCGACCTCGACATGCAGTCCGATACGCCGAGGTCACTCAGGATAGCAACCCGCTCAAGACCAGGTTTCACCGCCTTGAGGAATTGCAATTGCGTTGTGGCCTGCTGTGGATCAAACGTCGTCACCCCTGTGAGGTTTCCACCAGGGCGCTCCAGGTTCGTGGCCAAGCCGTCGCCGATCGGCTCGACAACCACCGTGAACACGGTCGGAATGGTTGAAGTCGCTTGGCGAACAGCTCGCACCGTGACAGCTCCGATGACCGCGATGAGGTCGACTCCGATATTGACCATTTCGGCGGCGAATTGAGACAGCCGGTGCAGCTGCCCTTCGGCTGCTCGAAGTTCAAAGCTGATGCGTTCACCTTCAATCCAGCCAAGGTCCTGGAGGCCAGACTTGAAGCCATCCATCGGGTAGGCAGAACCGGCGACGATGATGCCAATGCGCTTCATGGTGCAGCTGACGACGATAGCACGAAGTCAGCCGCCATCGCCACGGCAGCCCTTGGCCCATCGACGAAGACCGCGGTTAGGGCTGGCACGTCCCCACTTGAGGCAAGACCGGAAATGCCCAAGACAAGGCCAAAGCGGCGCGATTGACCCGTTGCAGAAGTTAGCGGCTTCGCCGACCAGCTTTCCACGCGAGGAGTATCGTTAGAAGATATGCCGGCGCGAGAACAAAGATCGCGTCGAACAAGTAAATCGTGAAATCTCGACCGAACGACGCTCCGGCCCCGAACGAAAATTCTCGCGCGTCAGAAAACAGTATCGGCAGGTTGAGAACCGTCGAGATGAGTTGACCGACCCAACCGTCTCCACAGGTGAAACTTTGCTGTTCCTCGGTCAAGCTGCACCCGATGGCTTTCAGCATAGGATATGCGACAAGCTCCAATGGGGCTATGACAACGGCAATTCCCACGATGCATAGGCAAAGCAGGCCCACACCTCGAAAAACCTTGAGCACTATCGATTTCAACATTCACGAAGCGTACCAATATCGATAACCAGTTGCGATCCGCCTTGATCCGCTCACCGAATAGCGTCGGGCTGCTGGTAAATGAACCCTTGCGGCGGATGACCTCCTGCTCTTGGCCCATCGCGTCAGTTGGCGCAGTGCAGCGGGTAGACCTGAAGTAGCTGGCCGACTGCAAAAACGACGCTGCTGAACCCGAACGGAAATCAGAGCTCGATCGCTGGCGAAAATCACCGAACGCAGCAGCACGCGCCGCGCCGGGTTGCTCGCGGCCGCGCGTTGCGGTCGGGCAACACCTTCTGAAAAAGCGTAGCGCCAACGGCTTCCGCCCATTGCGCGTTTCCATTTTGATCCGAATGATCGATGCCGTCGCGTGCTGGGCGGTACAACAGGGCTCGGATCGAGCCTTTGGAGGCTACGGGGTGATGAACCCGCGGCGAATTGCGACTCCGGAGTTGTGCGGGACGGTCGTTCTCGCAGGTTGGCTTGTTGCCTGGCTTGCCGGCTCTGCCGGCATCGGGAACAGCGGCGCAGTGTCCGTCGAGGGCCTCGCACCATCGCTCGCCGCCAACGCTGAACCGGCTGTTGCGCAACAGGCCACTGCCGTCGGCAACGCCACCAAAGTGGATGCTGACGCGGCGGTGGCTGCAGAACCCGTCACGGGGCCCGCGTCCGACGCGGTGGCCGCCCCGCAGGCAGGCGTCTTGGGTAACGCTGTCGCCAACGCCGATGCGGCGATGGCGGTTGAACCGGCGCCGGCGGCGGCCCCTGATGCGACGGCGACCTCGAGCGAGCCGAAGTCAATCGTCGTGGCTGCGTTGCCGGATTCGTCGCAGACGCTGCCGGCCGAAACATCGCCGGTGCACGCGGCGACGGCGAGCCCGCCTCCAGCGTCTGGTGACACCGAGGAGGCCGCGAGACCCCTGGATATTTTCGAGGAGTGCCTCGTCGTCGATGTCTGCATCGACCGGTACCTGTGGGCGCTCTACCAGCGGACGCCGAAGCAAGACACGATCAGCGTACAAGAGCAGCGGAAAGTGACCGTCAAGAAGAAGCGCAAGACGGTGACTGTCACCAGGACGTTCACCAGGCGCGTCGATAACGATTTCACGTGGAAGGATCCGAAGGCGGCGGAACGAATGGGCATGCCGATGATCGACTACGTGATTGGAGGGGTGGATCGGAGCTTCAAACTCAAGATCTTTCACGCGCTTTACGCGGCCGAGCAGGCCGGGTTGGCGCCCGGCATCACCAGCGCGTTCCGCGATGACTACCGTCAATCGATCGCGAGCGGCCTGAAGGCGGCGTCCGACAAGTCATACCATGGAGGGAGCTTCCGCGGCGGCTATGGCCACGGGCTGGCCGTCGATATCGTGAGCGTCAAAGGCGCGACGCGGGCGGAGCGTTGGGTCTCCACCGAGGCCCTTTGGAAATGGATCGATGCGCGTGGACCGGATTTTGGAATCGGGCGACCGTATCTCGATCGAGATCCACCGCATGTCGCGCCGATAGACGGCAAGGAATACGCCGCTCACCGTGGCGGGACGAAAGCTCAGCACGCGGAAGCGGATCGCAAGAAGCGCGACCGGGGCGCTGTGCGGGTCGTAGCGAAACGATCAAAGACCGCAAAAGCGTCGAAGGGGAGAACGATCTGATCGGGTTCAGCTGCGCCTTCCAACACGACGCGGGCAAGAATGCCTAGCAATCCCATCATCGTGCAAAAATACGGCGGCGTCTGTCTCGAAACACCGGAAAAAATCCGCGCGGCCGCGAGCAGTGTCGCCGATTTGCATGGCCGTGGTCATCGTGTCGTGGCGATCGTTTCCGCAATGGGCAAGACCACCGATGAACTCGTCAGGATGGCCTATCAGGTCAGCCCGCATCCCAATCGCCGCGAACTCGATATGCTATTGACCACCGGCGAGCGCATCAGCATGTCCTTGATGAGCATGGCGCTGTCTGATCTCGGCGTGCCGGCGATCAGCTTTACCGGCAGTCAGGCCGGCGTCATGACCGACGGGTCCCATTCCTCCGCACGCATTCTGGACGTGCGGCCCATTCGCGTGCGCGAAGAACTCGATCGTGGACGCATCGTGGTTCTGGCGGGCTTTCAGGGCGTGAACCCGCTGACCAAGGAAATCACGACGCTTGGCCGGGGCGGCAGCGATACCACCGCGGTCGCCATGGCTGCGGCGCTCAAGGCGGAGTGCTGCGAGATTATCAAGGAGGTCGACGGAGTTTGCTCGGCTGACCCGCGCATCGTCGCGGACGCAAAACCCTTGCGTCAGCTGGATTTCGCATCCCTGTCCGAAATGTGCTTCTGGGGTGCCAAAGTCCTGCACTTTCGCAGCGTGGAACTGGCCCACAGCCAAAACGTGCCTTTGATCCTGAGAAAGTGGGGCGGCGCTCGACACAGCACGCAAGTGATGAAGGAAGTCGCAGACATGGAGAACGGAAAAGTCCTGGCCGTCAACTCGATGGCTCGCATTGAGCATGTGGAGATCGATTCGGCGGACCTCAATCAAGGCTTTGAGAAGTTCGCGCAGCATCTCCAGCAAAATGGCTTGCCTTGGCCGCAACTCCTCGCCTCGGCTTTCACCGCCGAAAAAACCCGCATCATGATGACTTGCGATTCTGAGACACTCGACGCGTTGCTGCGCACACTGGAACGGAGCAAAGACCTGCGCAAACAGCGCGACACGCTGAGTTCGGTGAGCCTCACTTGCTTCGGCGGCATTTCCTCGGACCTGCCATACAAGGCGGTTCAGATTCTGCAGCGTCACGGAATCATCGCCGACAAGTATGTTTTGTCATCGCATTCGGTAAGCTTCTTTGTTCCGGTGGAGAGCCGCGAGGCCGCGGTCATGGCTTTGCATTCGCTGATCTAGTCGAAATTTGGCAAGGGACGACGTCGCCCGTCGGCCCTTGGCACCGGCAAGGTGCAGGCCGCCTACTTCCGGATGATCAACGAGCGGGGCGGCATCGACGGCCGCCGGATCAATCTGGTCTCCTACGACGATGCCGCGACGCCGGCGAAGACGGTCGAGCAGGTCGGCAAGCTCATCGAAAATGACGAAGTCCTCGCCGACGAGAGCGCCGTTCCGATGGAATCGGAACGGCAGTAGATGCACCAAACCAATGCAGCGCAGCCGACCTGGCGAAGACAAAGTTCTGCGAAGCGGAGCACCTGAAAGATTGGTCGATCCACGCAGATCGGTTCTGCGTTTTGGATGCAGAGTTTCCCTGCTAGATATTGACGCATATCAACGTCGTGTTGGGATGCCGCATCCATAATTTATGCTGTTATATGGAGACTTGTCATGGACAATCGCCAGTTGCAGCAGATGGTTCTCGATGAACTCGATTTCGAGCCCAGCATCGATTCAGCGAATATTGGTGTTGTAGCGGACTGTGGTGTTGTGACCTTGACGGGCCATGTTCCGAGCTATGCGCAGAAGGTTGCGGCCGAGCAGGCAGCGCGCCGCGTTAAGGGCGTCCACGGCGTCGCGCAGGAAATTGAAGTGCGCTACGCGAGCGACAAAAGGACCTCCGACGATGAAATCGCGAAACGAGCGTTGAGTATCATTCGTTGGGACACGACCATCCCGGACGATGCGGTTCAGGTCACTGTCCAAAAAGGGCTAGTGACTCTCACAGGAAAGGTCGCCTGGCAATTCCAGAAGAATGCTGCCGAGAAGGCGGTCTGGAGACTGTCCGGCGTCGTGGGCGTGCTCAACGATATCGAGCTCATTCCCCGGCCGATTGCTTCGGATATCAAAAAGAAAATCGAGCAAGCACTGACTCGCCGCGCTCACATTGAAGCGGACGCTATTCGTGTGAACGTGACGGATGGGAACAACGTCAAGCTCGAAGGCAAGGTGGACTGCTGGGACGAAAGACAGGCGGTCGAGCGGGCGGCCTGGTCGGTGGATGGCGTTCAATTCGTTCAAGACCGGCTGACAATCGGCCGATGATGTAGCGACCGTGAGGCGGCGCGGTCATGTCGAGCCGCCTCACGAGCCGCCTTCCATCGATCCGCTGGAGGTTGATTCCGTGCGACGAGGCTTCACCCTTCCCGATCTGGAGCAAAAGCTCGCCTCGCTTTCGGAGGGCTCGTTGCACCAGATTGCACATCGCGATTACGAACGATTGTTCGGCACGAACGACGCAGCTGTAGCTCGTGTTCGAAATTTCGCGCGAAGTCATCGATGCGTCGCAGTTTTCGCGGACCACGCCGTCCTGTTTCGAAAAGGCTTCGAAACGTCAGTCGACCAAACAAGATCTGGCTCGCAAACTTAGGTCTGTTCACCTCGCAGGGCAGCGTTTTGCATTGAAGCTGCGGCACATTTTACATGTTTCGTACGATAGGAGATCACATATGGCAGCACCATTGCCAGTTTCGATCACGCAGCAGAAGTCTCTCGTCGCCCGTCCGAACGTGGATTTTGCAAGCTCGCTTCATCGCGAGATTGAGCGCATTTTCGATACTTTCCCGCGAGATTGGCCATCTCCGGACTTCAGAGCGTCGCCGGGTCTTACGTTGAACATGGACATCGCCGAGACCGACAAAGATATCGAAATTACGGCCGAGTTGCCGGGTCTTGAACAAAAAGATGTCCAGGTCAACGTGGCCGACGACGTTCTCACCATCAAAGGAGAGAAGAAGGCGGAAAAGGAAGAGAACGATAAGAACTACCATCGCATAGAGCGCAGCTACGGCTCGTTCTATCGGTCTCTTCAGCTTCCGTCGGGCGTGAATGCCGATGCCATCAAGGCATCGCTCAAGAACGGCGTACTCAAGGTGACAGTGACCAAACCCGCCGCGGCGCTGCCTCAGAAGATTGAAGTCAAGGCGGCTGCTTGAAGTTGTGCGTGCGCTCTACTTGTCGAACCAGGTGGAGCGCGCTTCACATTTTCCGGATCGGAGGCGTCGGAAATCCGCGATGGCACTCATTGTGACACGGTGCCCTGATACGCTTAGAACCGTCGCGACTGGCTTGCGCACGGACATGGTTATATTCGCAAGCCTTCCGGACGTCGCCCTTCCCGTTCTCTGTCCCGCGTGTCTTCGGCAACATCACTGGCGACCAGCCGATGCGTGGCTCGAAGAATTTCCTGCACGTGGCGCGCGGTTGCGTAAGGACCGACACCCTAAAGCCAAAGAGCCAGTTCCCCGCCAGCGTCGGGACGCCGGCGTCATCCTGACGAACGTTCCGCTCGAGTGATACTCAAGCCTGCCTTTACCAACGCTCGACCGGCGTTGCCTTGGAGGCGCAAAGCGGACGCGGGCTTCTATGATTAAGCGCCCTATTTCGGATGCCACCAGCGTCCGCCGATCACGACGCCTTCGGATGCGATCTTGCGATCGCCCGCCAGATGCTCGCCGACCACATCGACATAGTCGAACGTCCCCTGCCTGACCGAGATCAGCGTGGCGTCGCCGACGCTGCCCGGCTTGAGGCTACCGAGCTCCGGCCGCCGCAACGCCATCGCGGCATTGACGGTGGACGCCGCGATCACGTCCGGCAGCGGCATGCCCATGCAGAGAAATTTCGACATCGTCGTCACCTGGTCGAACGCCGGGCCGTCGATGCAGAGCTGATGGATATCGGAGGAGATGGTATCGGGGTAGAAGCCGTTGGCGAGCATCGCGCGCGCCGTCTTGAAGGCGAACGAGCCCTTGCCATGGCCGATATCGAACAGCACGCCGCGCTCGCGCGCCTCCAGCACGACCTTCTTCACCGTGCCCTGCGCGGTCGCGGGCGTATTGGGGAACGGACGGAACGCATGAGTCAGCACGTCGCCCGGATGCAGGCGCGCGAGCACCTCCTCATAGCTCGGCGGCGGATGGTCGATATGCGCCATCAGGGGCATGCCCACCTGCTCGGCAACCTCGAGCGCGATCTCGAGCGGCACCAGCCCCGAGGTGCCCGAGGCGAACAGGCCGACCCGCACCTTGATGCCGACGATCAGGTCGCGGTTCTCGTCGGCGACCCGCGCCGCGTCGATGGGATTCATCAGCCGCAGCTCCTCGCTCTCGCCGACCATCACGCGATCCGAGAAGCCGAAGATGCCGGCATGCGAGACGTGCAGATAGGCGAGAATGCGGACCTGGCTCGGCTCGATCACATGCTTGCGGAAGCCCGCAAAATTGCCCGGGCCGGCGCTGCCGGTGTCGACCGAGGTGGTGACGCCGGAGTTGCGGCAAAACTTCTCCGCATCGATGCCGAGCGAGGTGCCGCCCCAATAGACATGGGTGTGCAGGTCGATGATCCCCGGTGAGACGATCAGCCCCGAGACGTCGCGGACCTCGGTGGCGGGATCGGCTTGCAACTCGCGGCCGAGCGCAGCGACCTTGCCCGCGGCAAAGCCGACATCGGTCACGGCATCGAGTTTTTGCGACGGGTCGATCACCCGTCCGCCGCGCAGGATCAGATCGAAAGGCATCGTGTTCTCCGGATTCGGTCCGGCACGATGGTCGAGTTCGCCGGCGCCTGCAAGCCGGTCAACCGACTCGGGCCTGTTGGGAAACCGGCGCGGTCGCTGTCGCGCGATCCGCGCCCCTGTCAGCAACCATCTCCGTTGCCTTGTCCGCTCCGTTGGCCGACGCGACGATGGCCGCTATCGCCGGATGATGCGCCGCCTCAGAGGCAGCAATGGTCTCGCGGGCCCAGCGGTACGAGGACTCGAAGATTTCCTGATGGCGGTCGAAATCGGTGACGTCGATGCCGTCGGGCGTCGGCGGACGCATCACCATGTCGAGCGGTGTGGTCGGCAGCGTATCATAGCGCTGATGCGCAACGAGGCTCCGCCACAGCACGTTGACGGCGCTCGGCGCGGCCGGAAGCAATTTCTTGCGGAACGGCGTCAGCAGCGATGCAAGCAGCTCAAGCCGGCCCGGCAGCGCGGCATAGTCGACGTCGAACATCTCGGTGGCCGGGTCGCCGAAATGGACCACCAGATTCGGTCCGCTCTTCATCTGGTGCATCTGCGCCAGCGGAACGTTGTCGACGAGGCATCCGTCGACCAGCATCGAGCCGTCCCTTGTATAGAACGGCGGCAGCAGACCGGGGATGGCGCTCGACGCCCGCACCGCCTGCCACAGCAGACCGGTGCGGATCAATTCGAGATTGTGCGTCGACAGATTGGTCGCGACCGCCGCGAACGGCCGCCAGCAGTCCTCGATCCGGCAATTGTGGCCGTACTGATCGGCGAGCGCCGCATCGAACGCCTTGTGATCCAGCAAGGCGTAGCGCGGCCAGGTCGGGCGGCGGAAGCTGCGGCTGGAGACGAAGATCTCATGCGTGCCGCGCTCGAGATGCTCGGCGTCGTAGTTCTTGGCAAAGCCCGCCGCCATCGCCGAGCCGACGCTGGTGCCGACAAAGATGTCGAACGTCGCGCCGCGCTCGCGAAACGCCTTGTAGACGCCGACATGCGCCGTGCCGAGGCTGCCGCCGCCACCGGCGACAAATCCGACGGCGCGACCGCACAGAAAGCGAACCAGGCTGTCGATGTCGAGCTGGTCCTCGAGCGCGACATGATGATGCATGAAGCAGGGCAGCCGCGCCAGCCACGCCGCGGTGCCGCTGACCTCGTGGCGCCTGACATCGTGAACCCGAACGAGGCGCCGCGTCGACGCCGGATGCACGCCGCAGGCGAAGCGCTCGATCTCCGTCAGATCGGGCGTGGGCGCATGGCCACGGCAGGCGAACACGACAAGGTCGGCCTGACGGATGGTTTTCCGCGCCCAATCCGACGCGTCAGGACCACCGAAATAGGCCACCAGTGGCGCATCGTACTCGATCCTGTTGAGCCAGTCGGCGACTTCGGATGCGTCGAGCGCGCGGCCGGGAAACATCGCCTGAACGCGCGCGAGGTCGACGATCTCGGCACCCGCAGCGGCAAGGCCTTCGCGCAACCTGTGCTCAAAGGCGGCAGGCATCGGTTCGCGTCCGCCCGAGATCAGCGCGACGGTGCGCGCCTTCGGTGACGCCCGGACCGGCAACAGGCGCGCGGTCTCGGTGGCAAACCGCCGCGCGAGCGCAGCCAGCAGCGCCTCGACGATCTCCGGCGTTTCCCGCGCCAGCGTCGTATAGGCGGCGCGCGTCAACACCAGCACGCTGGTATCGCGGATCGCAATCACATTGGCCGTGCGCGGGATATTGGCAAAGAAGCCGATCTCGCCGACCAGTTCGCCGGCGCGAAGCTCCGCGATCGGTTCGGGATGACTGGTCCGGTACACCGCGAGCGCGCCGTGCAGCACCAGAAACAGCGCGTCGGAGGCGCCGCCCTGCTCGACCAGCAACTCGCCGCGCACGAGGTCGCGCCGGGTCATTGCACCAAAGGCAATCCGCCGCTGCTCCGCGCTGAGGGTTCTGAACAGCGCGAAGTCCTCGGACACGTTTCCCCACGCAAACGTCGCGCTCGGCGGCACACGGTTCGAATGCATGCTCCGATGTTAGCGCCGGGCCGTCGTCCCGGCGAGCGATATCAGGGCCCAATCGCCGCACCCTGGTCACAAATCCTTGGGAGCACTGCAGCAGGATCTGCTGAATGCGCCATCTGCTTCACCCGACCAGTTCCGGCCACGGCACGATGGTCGACTTCACCGTCTTCATCGCCATTGCGTCGGCAACCGCGCGGGCGATGCCGTCTTCGGTGAACGGATAGATCGTCTGCATGTCGAGCCAGGGATATTTGTTGCGCGTGCGGTAGAGCATGTCGACGCCGAGCGGCAGGTCGTTGCCGGTAAAGCCCCAGGAGCCGAGCACGTTGAGATCCTTGGTGCAGATGCGGTGCCATGACGTGTTGATCGAGCCGGCATCGGTGAACTGCCCCATCTCGACATAGGTGCCGCCGTCGCGCAGCATCTCGATGCCTTCGGGGCCGGCGGTCGGATGGCCCGAGCAGTCCATGACGAGGTCGGCGCCGAAGCCGCCGACGATGTCGCGCACCGCCTTGATGCGCTGCTCCGGCGTCTCGAGCTGCTCGATATCGACGGTCGCCTCGGCGCCGAACCTGCGGGCCAGCGCAAGGCGCGGCGTCTCCGGCGCGCCGACGCAGATCACGCGCCCTGCGCCCATTTCCTGCGCGGCGGCGACCGCGAGGATGCCGATCGGCCCCGAGCCCTGGATCACCACCGTGTCGCCCATCTGAAGCCGCCGGCGCGGGTGGCGCGGTTGAAGGCGCGGATGCAGGATGTCAGAGGCTCGGAGAGCGCGCCGAGCCGCAGCGACATGTCGTCAGGCAATTTGTAGATCTTGGTGCCGGGCAGCATGTCGAGATCGACATAGACATATTCAGCCCAGCCGCCCCACATGTGCGGTGTCTTGTCGAAGCCGAGATAGCGGCCGTAATAGACCGGCGTCAGGCATTTGTTGGCGCTCTCGGGATAATGGATGCAGTAGTAGCAGCGGCCGCACGGCATCAAGGGCGGGATCATCACCTTCGATCCCACCTGCAGCGGCTTGCTCATGAAATCCTCGGTGAACTCCGCGCCGCATTCGACGATCACGCCGCCGAGTTCATGGCCCAGCGTGAACGGCCACGGCAACGGCTTCGGCCAATGTCCCTTCAGGATGTGCAGATCGGTTCCGCAAACGCCACAGGCGCCGACCTTGATCAAGGCCGCCTTTTTGCCGATTTCCGGCCATGGCACTGTCCGGATTACCGGCTTGGCTCCAGGTCCATCATGCGTGCAGACGCGGATCTGCTCCATCGGTTCGCTCTCCCTGTCCCTGTCGTTGGGCCGGGTTCGGCCGAGCCGACTTTAGGTCAGGACGATTGGGATGTCATGAAGGCCTGTCATGAAGGTCTTCATGACAGACCATGGCGGAACGAGGCGCTTCAAGTCCTGGCGGAGTATTTTCCGCAAGGAGGCATCGATTGTGAAAGCAGCCGAGGGCGAATTGGCTGGTAGCATTGCGGGGAACGACACCATGAATCCTGGTATCGAAGGTATCGTCGGCATGTACGTCAAGTTGGGCGAACTGGACACGCTGCAACGCATGAAGGAGCATCGACAGAGCCTGCTCGACCAATGCGTCGATACCGCGAATTTCAGCTTCGATGTGACGAGATCGATCTACAAGGGCGACCTCGAGGTGATCGAGGCCGGCATCGAGAGTCTGTATGGCGAGATCACCGGCCATGTCGACGTCTGCAACGAAACAAGGATTGGCGGCTGGGCCCTGTACAACCAGCACCCCGACAAGAGGGTCGCGATCGATATCTACTTCAACGGCAATCTCGTCGGCGAAGTCGTCGCCGATGAGTTCCGCAACGATCTTCTCAAGCTCAACAAGGGCGATGGACACCATGCCTTCGTCTTCGTGCCGCCAAGCGGGTCCTATCAGCCGCCGCTGCAGATTGAGGTCCGCGCGGCAAAACGAAAGGTGCTGAAAGCCGTGACCATTGAACCGCCAGCGGCGGCTGTCGAACCGGAAACGGCCGTTGAACCGGAAATGGACGCCGAGGCCGAATAACCTCACCGCGTCGCTTTCGCGCGGAGATCGTCACGTCAGCGAGCAGCATCAAGACGCCGGACAATCTTGCGCCGCACCGGGGCCCGCGCCGCGTCGACGAACCAGGCAACGCCGACGCGGTCGCGCCGCGACATCGCGGCCGCGCATTGTTCCAGTAATCCGCAGCCGCGCATCTTCCGTTGCGGATCGAACGCCACGCAGCTATATACGCCGCGTCGGAAAAGGCAGACTTGGTTTGGTAAGCCCAAGTCCTTTCGAAAACGAAAGCTCTGGTCTCCTGCCTCGTGCATGAGATCCCCACGACGAACACCGGACGCCATCCAGGCGCCCAATGTTCGTCCGTGTGGTTCTCAACCCGACGAACCGCTCCGGTCGAACACCGACAAAGGAGCAGTTCATGCGCACCAGCCGCCCTCTTCCCCATGATGTCGTGATTGCCGGTGCCGGCCCGGTCGGCCTGCTGCTTGCCTGCGAGCTGCGGCGCGCAAACCTATCGGTCCTGGTGCTGGAGCAGGCCGCGGAGCCATGCTCGCCATTGAAGCGGCTGCCCTTCGGCATCCGCGGCCTTTCGGCGCCCAGCATCGAGGCGTTCCATCGTCGCGGGATGCTGGATGACATCGCGGCGCGGCAGCACGCAAGAGATGGCTCGGGCAGCAGCGCATCGAATGGCGCGGATTGGACGCAACGGCCGCGCCGCCCGGCCGGCCATTTTGCCGGCATCCAGTTCTTTCACGATGATGTCGACACGTCGAAGTGGCCGTTTCGCTTGCCGAGCCCGGCGGGCACCAGCATGGCGGTCGACATGGAGGCGCTCGAATCCGCCCTCGCCGCGCGCGTAACCGCGATGGGGGCCGAGATCAGGCGCGGGCTCGGCGTCGATGCGCTGGATCAGTCGGACGACGGCGTCACCGTACGCGCCGGGGGCGCGACTTTTCACGGACACTGGCTGGTCGGCTGTGACGGCGGCCGCAGCATGGTGCGCAAGGCCGGCGGCTTTGAATTCGTCGGCACCGATCCCGAGTTCACCGGCTATTCGGTCGAGGTCGAGATCGCCGATCCGGACCAGCTCCGCACCGGCCGTCACTACATGCCGACGGGCATGTATACCTACGCGCGGCCCGGCACGATCGCGATGGTGGAGTTCGATGGCGGCGCCTTCCACCGAACCCGGCCGATCACGCGCGAGCATGTGCAGGCGGTGCTGCGCCGCGTCTCCGGCACGGACATCACGTTGACGGCGCTCCGGCTTGCCACCACCTGGACCGATCGCGCCTGTCAGGCGACGGATTACCGCAACGGGCGCGTGCTGCTCGCGGGCGATGCCGCGCACATTCATTCTCCGCTCGGCGGCCAGGGGCTCAATCTCGGGCTTGGCGATGCGATGAACGTCGGCTGGAAGCTCGCGGCCACGATCCGCGGCGACGCACCGGCGGGTCTGCTCGACAGCTACTCTCGCGAGCGGCATCCGGTGGGCGCGCAGGTGCTGGACTGGTCGCGCGCCCAGGTCGCGCTGATGCGGCCGAGCCGCAGTTCACGCGCGCTCGAAGCCATCATCCGCGACCTGATCGCGACGTCAGACGGCGCGAGCTACTTCGCCGAGCGCGTGTGGGGCGTTTCGCTGCGCTACGATCTTGGCGGCAACCATCCCTTGGTGGGCCGCAGCGCGCCCGACTTCGAGCTCGCCTGTGGCACGAAACTCGGCGAACTGCTCAGGAACGGTCGCGGCCTGCTGCTGGACTTCGATCCGCGCTCTCCTCTGCAAGCGCTTGCCGATCGCTGGCGTGGCCGGATCGGCTATGTCGCAAGCGACGCGCGGGATCGGCTGGGCCTCAACGCCGTGCTCGTGCGCCCCGACGGCTTTATCGCATGGGCCGCTGACACCGCCGCCCACCTCGATCAAGCAACTCAGGTCATGACGCGGTGGTTCGGCGAACCTGATGCGCAGCCCTGACCCCTTGGCGGCCACGCGGGGTTCCACTCTCTTGCACCGTGTGCGGGTTCCCCGCTTCAACCGTAACGCCCCGTTAACCCTATCAGCCTTAGGGTCGTCGGGGCTCCGAATGGACGGTGGCCGGGTTTGTCGTGATGTCGTTTGCACAGAAGAAAACTACCGTCGTCCCCGTAGCCGAGGAGCGGCGGCGCTTCCAGCGCGTCAAGGTGCACCTGCTCGGCCGCTACATGCTGCCCGACCGGCGCGAGTTTCCCTGCCAGATTATCAACATGTCGCCGGGCGGCCTCGCTTTGCTGGCGCCGGGAATCGGCAATGTCGGCGACCGTGTGATCGCCTATCTCGACCATATCGGCCGGGTCGAAGGACGCATCACCCGCATCATCGACAACGGCTTTGCGATGACGATCGGCGCCACCGCGCGCAAGCGCGACAAGCTCGCCGCCCAGCTGACCTGGCTCGCCAACCGCGACATCCTCAATCTGCCCGAGGATCGCCGTCACGACCGCATCGTGCCGCGCAACCCGATCGCGCTGCTGACTCAGGAAGACGGAACGCGGATGACCTGCCGCATCATCGATCTTTCCCTGTCCGGTGCTGCGATTGCCGCCGAGAACCGCCCGCCGCTAAAATCGCTCGTGATGCTCGGGCGGGTGCAGGCCCGCGTGGTGCGAAATCTCGAGGAAGGCTTCGCGCTCGAGTTCGTTCACGAGCAATCGGCGGAAACCCTCGAAGAGAGCGTTACCGCGAGGTAAAGCGAAAAACCGCTCAAGACCCCTGTTTTGGCCCGCGAAGGCGGCCACCGGTGCCACCGGTGGCCGCCTTCGGCGCGTTTGGCCCGGCGAAATCGGCGGTTAACGGCCGCAGCGCTTGGCGCAACAAATCGCACTGGCGCAGCGCTTGTCGGGTTAATGCATAAAATTTGAATCAATTGCAGTTGTTTCAAATTTTACGCGAATTCGATTCAAGTACAGTTCGAATTCGCCCCAGCTTTTACCAGTATTCGCGTCAAATCTACTTTGCGTACTTAGCGGCGGCGCAAAAGCTTTGTGCGAAACGTGGTCCCAACAAGAAGAACGGGGGCCGCGATGTTTGGGTTCAGGGGACAGGGGAAAGGTTTGGCGGTTGCCGCCATTCTGTTTGCGACGTGCGTGTCGGCCAAGGCCGGCGACGTGGTCTACGCCAGCCTGGGTGACGTTGCGCGTTCGCCGATCGGCTGGGTCGAGTTCTGTGCCGACAATCCGGGCGAATGCCGCGGCGGCGCGACGCAACCACGCGACATCGTGTTGTCGCAGACCGCTTGGCGGGACCTCGTACGGGTCAACAAGTGGGTCAACGAGTCCATCAAGCCGATGACCGACATGGATCATTGGGGCGTGATCGAGAAATGGTCGTTGCCATCAGACGGTTACGGCGACTGCGAGGACTACGTGCTCCTGAAGCGCAAGATGCTGATGGACGCCGGCTGGCCCCGCGAGGCGCTGCTGATCACGGTGGTCCGCGACAAGAAGGGCGAAGGCCACGCGGTGCTGACGGTGAAGACCGACAAGGGCGAGTTCGTGCTCGATAACCAGAACGAGAGCATCGTCGCCTGGACCGATACTGGCTACCGCTTCGTCAAGCGGCAGTCGCAGGGCGATCCCAATGTGTGGGTCTCACTCGGCGACAACCGCCCTGCAGTTGCAACGGCAAGCTCGCGCTGAGCAGACCTGAGGATTTTCGAGTTCGCGACCCGGTCACATCCCCACCCCTCCCCGTCCCAGACCGGTTCGCGCGCGGCCAGCCTTCCCCCAAAGGCTGGCCGCAACCTTTTTGAGCGGCGTCGATCGACGCCTGGAAGAACCGCTCGAGAAACGCCGCGGTCTCGTCCGAGATGCCGACGATCTTGTTGGTGGCCTGGCGATAAGGTCCCAGCTTGACATTCTCGCACTGCCAATATTGAATTGAATTCAATTCAGAAATGGACCCACGATGGACGCGACGAGCCTGGGGACGCGGGAACGGCTGCTCTCGGCAGCACAGGCCGAGCTCATCGAGGGTCATGGGCACCTCGAGATGCAGGCCGTCGCAAGGCGGGCGCAGGTCTCGGTCGGGCTCGCCTACCACCACTTCGGATCGAAGGCCGGCCTGATCGCCGCCGTCGTCGAGGGCTTTTACGAGCAACTTGATGAGGCGGCATTCGGCGGCGCCAAGCTGTCCGCCGGCAACTGGGCGGACCGGGAGAAGGCCCGGATCGGCGCCTATGTCGCCTTTCACTATGATCACCCGTTTGCGCCCCTCGTGATCGGGCCGCTCAGCCGCGCGCCCGAGGTGCTCGATGTCGAGACCGCCTTCACCAGGCGGCAGCTTGCAGCCGGCGCCCGCATGCTCGAGGCGGCCCAGCGCGACGGGATCGTGCCCGGCGGCATCGACCCTCACCTCACCATCGCGCTGATGATCGGCGGCATCCGCCAGGCGCTGATCGGCGCGCTCACGAGCAAAAGACGACCTGATCCGGCATGCCTGACCGGCGACATCTGGGCCTTTATGGCCGCCGCGCTGGGCTTGCCTGCCAAACCCCTGTCCGCGCGGCCAAGGGCCACGCGGCGCAGCCGCAGCTAAGCTTCAGCCAGAACACAAACATCGACGGCCATCTTGTTCAATCCGCACGATTTTCACGCACCGCAATCGTCCTACAGCAGACAGGATCTGCTGCGCTCGAGCGAAGGCGGCTATTTCGGCCCGGGCAATGCGCAGCTGCCGGCGCCGCCGATGCTGATGATGGACCGCATCACCGAGATCAGCCTGGACGGCGGCGCCTTCGGTAAGGGACATGTCGCCGGCGAGCTCGAGATTGCGCCGGACCACTGGTTCTTCGCCTGTCACTTCGCCTGCGACCCCGTGATGCCCGGCTGCCTCGGCCTCGACGCCATGTGGCAGATCGTCGGCTTCTGGCTCGGCTGGTCGGGCTCGCCGGGCAAGGGCCGCGCGCTCGGGGTCGGCGAGGTCAAGTTCAGGGGGCACATCACGCCGGATGTCAGGCTGGTGCGCTATGAGGTCGACATACGCCAGGCCAGGCGCGGCCGGCTGGTGCTGGGCATCGCCGACGGCCGGGTGCTCGCCGACGGCGCCTGCGTCTATCTGGCAAAGGACATGAGGGTCGGCCTGATCGCCCAGAGGCTGAATTTGGGAGCTTGAATTCGCGCCGGCCAGGCCCAGCAGCGCGGCCGAAGATTAACATGTGATACAAATTTCGCTGCTGCCGCAGTGGTCTACACACCCCCCGGTTTTGCCCACGCCGAGGTTTGTGCTATTTCGAACCTTTCAATTGACGTCCGGTTGTTGGTCGCATGGTCGAACTTGCCCCCCGGAATTCACAAGCCAGCAGCCTGATTGGCGTGCAGCCGATCGCGATCGGCGCCGTGGCGCTGGTGCTCGTGCTATTCGGCATCGGCTCGATCGCGCTTTGGCGCGCCTTCACCGGCAACGTACCGGAGACCGACCGGATGGTCGCCGCGCGTCAGTTGCAGGCGCGGACCGCCCAGGTCTCCGAGGCCCTGGTGGAAAAGACCAAGGGGATGGAGGTGACCCAGCAGGAATCCATCGACCAGCTGCAGGAGGTGCAGGACCAGCTGCAGACCATGCGCAAGCAGTTCGCCTTGCAGGCGGCCGATGCGAAGAGGCTCTCCGACCAGGTCGCCGCGCTGACCGAACAGGTCGAGGGTTTGCGCCAGTCGCTGGCGAGCGCGCAGGCCAACGAGCCGGCCGCCGAGCCCGCGCCGCGGAAGCGCTCAAAGGCGACCCGCAGCGCCAACCGGAAGCGCCACAGGTCGCGCGGTTGACGCCCCCGAAAGGCCGGCGCCCGGCTAGGTGGCCAGCCATAAAAACGCGCCAAATCCCGAGCAAGATCATCATCTAACGGGGAACGTTCGGGCTCACGGGCCGCTGCGGCGGCCGATCAGGAGTGCCCGTTACCGTGAATTAATCCAGACTTTGTGAACTGGCTCACATATCGGCCTTCGAATCCGAGTCATCTTCCAATAACCGGATGGCGTGAGCCGATTTCAATATCCGGGGCTGGCAAGGTCGTTGACGGTATACTACGTCGACGGCCTTGTTTTTTGGCCCTTGAATCCCACTCGGGACCGCCCACCGAGAAAGCGGCCCTCGCCGCGCGAAAGATGCAGACCGGCTGAAGGAATACGGCGTGCCCAGCCGACGGCTCTGCCTGCGCAGCACCACCGTGGCAAGAGCCGCAGCGAACGGCACTGCCGCCTATTTGGCGCGATCGCCTCTCTGTCGCAGCCGCGCAAGCTTCGGCTCGAGCTCGCGGAGCATGTAGATCAGCGCAACGGCAAGGCTCGCGACAACCACCATGAACAGCAATGTCAGGTCAGGAATGGTCAGCATCTCTGATGTCCTCTGGGCCCGGCTTCAATCGCAGCCGGGCCATTGGTTTTCGCGACGCGGTCACGCACGGACTGCTGCCAAGCGGTGCAAGCTGCATACCAGTGCGCGACCCAACGCGGCGGCCGAGCATCGAAAAGCCGGCCGCGCCGATCATTGCAAGACCATCAGCATGGCGACCAAAAGGACCGGCCATGCGTGAGCGAATGGCTCAATTGCAAACCTGCACCGGCCGAACGCGCCAGCCATACGGTGTCATCACGGCACGGCGCACGACGTAACAACCGCCGTAACCATAGCCGTAACCATCGTCATAGCCGTAGCCGGCGTAGTATGGATTGCCGTAGTAGCCGTCATAGTAATCGTAGGCGCCATAGCCCAGCCCGAAGCCGACCGCTGCCGCGGCGAGCGGGTAGCCCCAGCCGCCCCAGCCGCCCCAGCCGCGCCGATAGTAGCCGCCGTTCCAGCCGCCACCGCGCCAGCCTCCGCCGTGCCAGCCGCGGCCGGCCCAACCGCCGCCGATTGCAGCCGACCGGAAGCCACCGCCGCCGCCCATGGCCCGGAATGCGGCGCCGCCGCCGTGGAAGCCGCCAAAACCGCCGCCACCGCGGAAGCCGCCACCACCATGAAAGCCGCCGCCACCGAAGCCACCGCGTGCCGACGCAGCATCGACGGTGAACAGACCGACCGAGGCCGTCGCCAGCAAGGCAATCATCGTTTTACGCAACATCACCCGTTACTCCTTCTTTCAAAGGCTTTCTCTTCAAGCCTCCTCCGCCGCGTCCTGCGCATGCTAACCCAATCTAGGACCGCGGCTTCCACCGCGCGCCTTTGTCGCGCTCACTTCTGCGCGACCCGCGTTCATCCATGCGTGGCCGGCAGAGGCTAACAGCCGCGGCAGATGCCTCGCGTACGGCGGTCGACTTTTTCGTTCTCGTCGCCGATGGCCTTGTCGACGCTCTCGGTCCTCGTTGCCGAGCCGGTGGTAACGCCTCTGTCGGTGTTGGGGCTGCCGGAGCATTGCGCGGTGCCGGCGCTGTTGGTCCCGGGCGGCGACGTCCCTTGCTGCGATGTCGGGCTGGCTGACGAAGGGCCGCCGCTCCCGGTACCTTGGGCGACGGTAACCGCGGGCGCCAGCACAATCGCGATTGTCGCGAGCGCGGTGGTGACAGATAATTTGCGCATGGCAATTCTGCCTTGCGGACGTCAACGGGTCCGCAAAACGCCGGTTCCCACGGGCGTTGGAGCAATACAATCTGGGAGCAATGCAATTTGCGCAAGCTGATCGAGTTTGACGACGACACTTTCGACAAGCTGAAGCAGCTCGGGCGCGACCGGATGGCGACCTTGCAGGAGCTCGCCGACGAGGCTTTCGCCGACCTGCTCAAGAAGCACGGCATTCCGATCGACCTGAAGGATGCGCTGCGCAAGAGCGCAAGACTTCAGGAAGCAACAAGACTTCAACAGGCAACGAGACCGCAAGACGCAGCGAAGCCTCGCCCCGCGGCAGCGAACGCCGCGCGCAAGCGCGGCCGCAAGCGCTGAGGCTTCAGCCGATCTTCTTCAGTCCGGTTTTGTATTGCGGGCCCCTGATCGCGTACGACTTCGCCGGCCGCGACAGCGCTTCGGCCTGCGCCGCGTCAAGCGTACGCACCACACGCGCGGGCGCACCGATGATCAGGGAATTTTCCGGAAACTCCTTGCCCTCGGTGATGACGGAGCCGGCACCGACCACGCTGCCGCGCCGGATCCGCGCGCCGTTCATCACGATCGATCCCATCCCGATCAGGACGCCGTCTTCCAGCGTGCAGCCGTGCACGATCGCATTGTGGCCGATGGTGACGTTGTTGCCGATGCTGAGGGGAAAGCCGGGATCGACGTGCAGGGTGGAATTGTCCTGGACGTTGGAGCCTTCGCCGATCTCGATCCACTCATTGTCGCCGCGCAGCACGGCGCCGAACCAGACGCTCGCTGCGGACTTGAGGCGGACCTTGCCGATCACAACGGCATTGTCGGCGATGAAGTAGCTGCCGTCGGCGGGAAGATCGGGCGCCTGCCCGTCGAGTTCGTAGATCGCCATTGAGGTCTCCCTGGAGCGTTTTCGAGCGAAGTGGACACCGGTTCGCGTGAAGAAAACGCGTCGAAACGAAAATCCAGAGCTTCGGTTCTGATTCAATCAGAACCGAAGCTCTGATCGAAGGAGACCTTGGCACGACGGCCGACATGGTTTCAAGCAAGCGCGACCGTGATCGGCCGCGGATCATGATCGGATCAGGCGAGCACGCCCGCAGCGCGCAGCGTCATCACGAAGAAGGTGCCCGACATCAGGCTCCAGAAGCCGGAGATGACGGTTGCCATCATCACGAATTCGAAGCGACGGCGCTCGATGCGTGCCCCGCGCAGCGTGTTGCGCATGATGATGAACGGTGCGGCGAAGACGAGGAACGGGACTGCGGCGAAGGTCTTCGGCGCCACGCCCTCCTGCAGCAGGCCGAAACCGGCCGGACGCTCCGCCATCGCCTGGTAACCGCTGGCCAGTGCGCCCGCCAGCGCGAAACCGATCAGGAGCGAGAACAGGGAATTCAAGGTATCGGGCGACATCGGAACTTCCGCTACGCAACAGGCCACCCGCCCTGCTTCGCAGAATTGGCCGTCGGCCGCCACATCATCCTTAAGGAAAGGTTAACCGGACGGGTCAGGCGCGGCGTTTGCGCATGGCCATTCGGTCCCGGATTCCATTGGAATCGTACGGAAATTCCCCGCCACGTGGCATATTCGGCAGATGATTCGGCCACTCCCGACCTGATCTATGCCCTGCTCATGACGCTTCTCTCGACCGCCCAGCATCTCGCCCGCGACACCCGCCGCAACCCGCGCGCGCATCTCGTTCCGATCATCGCCTCGGCCGTCATCGCGGCCGGCGCGATTGCGCTCGTCGCCTACCTGCTGTGGCCGACCTACACGACCATCCCGCCGAGCGATCCGTCGCGGCTGCCGGTGAGCGTCGGCGGCACGCTGTTCAACGTGCCGACCATGGCCGTGCGCATGAAGATCCAGCGCCACTCCGGGCCGCAGGAGCGCGTCGATTTGAGCTTCCTCTATCCGTCGCTGGACGCGCCTGCCGCGCCGAAGCACTACAGCGCCGATACGGTCGAGGACAAGGTGCAGCCGATCGACAGGATCTTCGTGTCGATCGCGGCGCACCACGATTCACTCGCGCCGGACATGCGCCTGCGCACGATCTATCCGCGCTATCTCGACGAGCGCGCAAACACCGATGACGGCCTGACGGCGCGCGCGTTCCGCGACGGCACGCCCTATGGCGGCGAGGAGCTATTCACGGCGAGCGAGCCGCAGCTGACCGCGCGCTGCACGCGCGATACCTCGACGCCCGGCATGTGCCTCAGCGAGCGGCGCATCGACGGCGCCGACCTGACCTTCCGCTTTCCGCGCAGCTGGCTTGCGCAGTGGCGCGACATCGCCACCGCGATGAACCGTCTCTCCGCGCAGATGCACAGCACGAAGGGATAGTGCGACCTGCTACCCGTCATTGCGAGCCACCCGGTCGGCGCGAAGCGCCGCCGGATGACGGGCTCCGCGAAGCAATCCATTGAGCCTTACGCGCGGAAGCATGGATTGCTTCGTCGCTTCAGCGCGAAATTGCCATGCAATTTCGTCGCGAGTTCCTCGCAATGACAGCGTGACAGGCCGCGCTGCCGTTCAGCCCTACTCGGCCAGATCCTCTTCCAGGATCGCCATCTGGAACTGGAACGAGCGATCATCGTCCTCGTCGTCGACGAACAGCACGCCGATGAACTCCTCGCCGATATAGACCTCGGCCGAGTCGTCCTTCTTGGGCCGCGGCACCACGCGGATCTTGGGATTGCTGAACACGCGTTTGAGATACGCGTCGAGCTTCCTGACTTCCTGAACGTCCACGGCCGTCTCCAATCGGGTCGATGATTTTCGGGGGAGTTTTAGGACGAGACGGCAAAGATCGCCAGAGCCTTTTCAGGCTTTAGCGACGTGATGTTGCGCACACGACTCTTGTTTGGGCGCGTTTTCGCCGCGATCAGAAAGCGAGTGAAATCAAAGCCCGATCGCGCTGAGCATCTGGTCCATGGTGCGCGACGGCTCGGCACAGCCGGCTTCGCCGACGATTTTCGCCGGCACGCCCGCGACCGTGACGTTGTGCGGCACGGGCTTGACGACGACGGAGCCGGCCGCGATGCGCGCGCAATGACCGATCTCGATATTGCCGAGGATCTTGGCGCCGGCGCCGATCAGCACGCCGTGGCGGATCTTCGGATGGCGATCCTCGTTCTCCTTGCCGGTGCCGCCGAGCGTGACGCCATGCAGGATCGAGACGTCGTCCTCGATGACCGCCGTCTCGCCGCAGACGAAACCGGTGGCGTGATCGAGGAAGATGCCGCGGCCGATCCTGGCGGCAGGGTTGATGTCGGTCTGGAACACCGCCGACGAGCGGCTCTGCAGGTAGAAGGCAAAATCCTTGCGGCCCTTCTGATAGAGCCAGTGCGCGAGACGATGGGTCTGCAGCGCGTGAAAGCCCTTGAAGTAGAGCAAGGGATCGATGAAGCGCGAGGTCGCGGGATCGCGGTCATAGACGGCAACGAGGTCGGCGCGGAAGGCGTTGCCGATGTCGGGCGCATCGCGCAACGCCTCGCCATAGGTCTGGCGGATCAAATCGCCCGACAGCGCGGCGTGATCGAGCCGCTCAGCGATGCGATGGACCACCGAATCTTCCAGGCGCTCATGATGCAGCACGGTCGCATAGATAAAGGATGCGAGCTCCGGCTCGCGCCGCAGGATGTCCTCCGCCTCGCCGCGGATTCGATCCCAGATCGGATCGAGCGCCGCAAGCTTGCCTCCCTGCGGATTGACCTGATGAACTGCCATAGCTGCTCTCGCAATTCGGTTGTTCTGATGTGCCTTATAGCACGATGGACCCAGCGCGTCCCGGGATGGCTCGGTACGGTAAACCCCCGCCGAACACCCCCGGGCCGGCGTCTAGGGGAATTGGTCGGGATTTTGCCGAAATCAAGCCGTGCTTCTGCAACTATTGGCGGATTTCGTCCCCAGTGTGGTTTTGGGCATGGTCGGCCCCAATAAAAGGGGGAAACATCATCAATACCCAGCGTTTAGGTGCCCGCCTGACCGATGCGCGGTCGGTCTGGATCGCGACCATTGCCATCCCCCTCCTGCTGCTCGCCCCTGCCTTCTGGAACGGCTATCCGCTGCTCCAATGGGATACCGGCGGCTATCTGGCGCGCTGGTATGAGGGCTATCTGGTGCCGAGCCGGTCCACGGTATTCGGCATCTACCTCCATGTCGGCGAGACATCGGACTTCTGGCTCAACCTCGGCATCCAGACCCTGGCGACGCTGTGGATCCTGCAGCTGACGCTGCGCGTGCTCGGCCTCGCCCGGCCGGTCCGGCTGATCGCGATCAGCCTCGCGCTGATCGCGACCACCGCCCTGCCCTGGCTGGCCAGCATGCTGCTGACCGACATCTTCGCCGGCCTTTCGGTGCTGGCGCTGTTCATCCTCATCCTGCACGGCGAACGGATCTCGACGCTGGAGAAGGCGGTGCTGTTCGCGTTCATCGCGTTTTCGGCCGCCACGCACAGCGCGACGCTGGCGGTGCTGCTCGGCCTGTGCTGCGTCGGCTGGATGCTGCGTCCGTGGCTCGGCCGCCGCATCCCGGTCGCGGGCCTCGTACAAGGCAGCCTGACCACCGTCGCCGGCGCGGCGATGCTGCTGGCGGCGAACTTTGCGCTGTCCGGACAGCTGGCCTGGACGCCCGGCGGCTATGGCGTCGCCTTCGGCCGCATGCTGCAGGACGGCATCGTCGCGCAATATCTGCACGATCATTGCGCGACGGAGAAGCTGAAGCTCTGCCCCTATCGCGACGAGTTGCCGCCGACCGCCGACGACTTCCTGTGGGGCCACAGCATGTTCAACACGCTCGGCCGCTTCAAGGGACTGAATGACGAGATGGGCTACATCGTGCTGCGCTCGCTGGCCGAATATCCGGAATGGCAGGCCAAGGCGGCGCTGACGGCAACCGCAGACCAGCTCATGCATGTCGCGACCGGTGAAGGCAGCAACGGCTGGATCCCGCATACCTACGGCATCATCGAGCGCTACATCCCGAAACAGGTCGCGCCGATGCGCGCGGCGCGGCAGCAACGCTGGCACCTCGACTTCACCGCGATCAACCGCATCCACGTGCCGGTCGCGCTGGGCTCGATGCTCCTGGTCGTCATCCTGTTCGGCCGCGGCCTGTGGCAGCGGCGGCTCGACGATCTGACGCTGCTGGCGGGCACGGTCACGCTCGCCTTGCTCGGCAATGCCTTCGTCTGCGGCGTGATCTCGGGGCCGCACGACCGCTACGGCGCGCGCATGGTGTGGGTCGCGACCTTCGTGGTGCTGATCGCGGCCGCGCGCGCCTTCGCCAAGGACGATGCCGAGTATGAAGCCGACGATCTATTTTCGCCGCGACAGGAAGTCGATGACCCCGGTCTTGTAGACCTTGTCGCCGACCGCCCGCATGTGATCGCGGTTCGGAATGTCGAGCACCTCCGACCCCGGAATGATCCGGCCGAGCGCTGACGCCGAGCCTGCGATCTCGTCCTTGCTGCCGACCGCGATCAAAACCGGCACGCGGATGCCGGCCGCCTCCTCGTGCGTCATCAGGCGGCGCGAACCGCGCAGGCACGCGGCGAGCGCGCGGCGATCGGAGCGGGTCTGATCGGCAAAGGCGCGGAAGGTACGGCCGACCGGGTTGGTGACATCGTCGAGCGCCGGCGCCTCCAGCGCCAGCGCGACCGTCTCGCCGGGGCCGCCGCCCTCGATCAGCCCGATGCCGATCCCGCCAAGGATCGCCGAGCGCACCCGATCGGGATTCTCTCGCGCCAGGATCGCCGCCATCCGCGAGCCCAGCGAATAGCCCATGACGTCGGCGCGCGTGATTCCGAGATGGTCCAGCAGCGCGATCACGTCGCTGGCCATGGTCGCGATCTCGTACTGCGCGGCATCGTAGAGCTTGGCGGATTCGCCATGGCCGCGATTGTCGAGCGCGATCACCCGACGGCCGGCCTTGACGAGATCCGACACCCAGGTCGGGTAGATCCAGTTGACGTTCTTGCTCGAGGCAAAGCCGTGCACCAGCACGATCGGTTCGCCCGCGCCCTCGTCGATATAGGCAATTTCAACATCGCCGTGATGGAAACTCGGCATCATGCATTCCGTTTCTTCTTGGGATTTGCGATTGGCGATCGACGGGCGACCGCAAGCCTAACCCTGGGCGGGCATACTCGCCAAGGTAGCCTGAGCGGCCATCTGCCGCTTCAGGCGCAGCGCCTTGCTTCGTCTAAGCCACCAGGCGGTGGCCCGTTCGGTAGTGGCCTTGATCGACGACAGGAAGCCGAACAGCGCCAGCAGCGCGCCGAACAGCCACATGGTGAGATTGAATGCGCCGGCGGCCAGCAGCAGCGCGCCGCGGCCGAGCAGCTTCAGGATCGCGCGGGTCTGGCCGCCCTTCACCTCGGCGATCCGCGCCGCCCGCGCGATCTCCTTCGGGTTCTCGGCGACCTTCAGCGTATCCCGCGCCGCGCGAACCCCGGCCGCTTCGCCGATGCGCCCGACGTCCTTGGCGACGCGCACCAGCGCGCCGGCCTTCTCGGCGCGGAAGGCCGCGCGGATCGCGGTTGCGGTTTCCACCGGCCGCAGCACCGAGCCGGATGCGACCGCCTCGCGCAGCGCCGGCTGGTCGACGACCTCGCGGGTCGAACGCCCGGCCCATTCGATCATCCCCTCGCTCAGCCGGCCGGCCTTGCGCGTATCCTTGACCAGCGTCAGCCCGGCACGCAGCGGCCCGGCGCCACCAACCGACACATAGGTTGCCGCGGTCACCGCAAGCCCGGCGGCGGCAAGGCCGAGCACCAGCTGGTCGGTGTCCTCGCCCATCACGAGATGCTTGCCCTCGCGCACGACGTCCCTGACATCGCCGAACACGAACAGGTCGCCGGCGACCGTGCCGGACAGGCTTGCGACATCGTCGGCATTGCCGGTCACCAGGCCGGTGGCGAAGCCCTTGGCGAAATGCATGGTGGACGATTGCTCGGCGCGCGCGTCGTCGACGCGCTTGGTGAGATCATCACTAAGCGCGATGTTCTTCTCGCCGGCGAGTTCGACAAAGCTCATCGCAAGGTCGGCATCGCCGGAGGCCAGCGCCGCCTCGATATTGTCGGAGATCAACGCCGGGTTGTTGCGCAGCACGGAATTGAGCCTGATGTCGGCGAGCGCAGCGGGATCGTCCCGCGCCGCCAGCGCGGTGCCGGCGTCACGGGCGTGCGGCCAAATGGCCGCGCCCACGGCAGCACTTGCTGCCATGCCGACCACCGCCAAGCTGACGCGCACCCGATTCATTCCGCTAAAACCTCTAGTTTTACTCGCCTTGGAAATAGTGTGCCGTTTTTGCGACACAACGGCTCCGACCAAAGGAGGGCTTCTCTGGGACGACAAGATTGTGTCGAATTTGCATGAGCAAATGAGCCATCGGGGCTCTAGGAATCAACTGTTCCCGCCAGTATGGTGCGCGGCATTTCGCGATGCCGCATGCTGTTGATTGCGTCTGCCCATCGTTGCCATCAAGGTGAGAATATGTCCGACCACGTCGTCCCGCACTTCCATAACGATGCCGGTGTCTCGGTGATCGAAATCGGATCGCAGGAGTTCATGTGCGTCGGCGCCAACCCGCCGTTCGACCACCCGCACGTGTTCCTCGACCTCGGCAACGACAACGAGATCATCTGTCCGTACTGCTCGACGCTCTATCGCTTCGCGTCCGACCTCGCGGCCGGCGAAGCGCGGCCGCCGGAATGCGTGCTGAAAGACAAGGTCGCCTGACCGCTCCGTGGCGCTGACGCGAACCGTCATCGTTGCAGGCGCCGGGATCGGAGGACTGACGGCGTCGCTGACACTGGCGGCACAGGGCTTTCGCGTCATCGTGCTGGAGAAGGCCGAACGGCTCGAGGAAGCCGGCGCCGGCATCCAGCTCTCTCCCAATGCGAGCCGCATCCTGGTCGAGCTCGGGCTCAAGGAACCGCTTGCACGGCGCGCGGTCACGCCTGAATCGGTCAACATCCTGAGCGCGCGGGCCGGTGGCGAGATCGCACGGATGCCGCTGGGCCAGGCCGCCGAGTTTCGCGCCGGCGCACCCTATTGGGTGATCCACCGCGCCGACCTGCAGGCCGCGCTGCAGGCCGCCGCGAGCGACCATCCCGATATCGATCTGCGGCTCGGCTGCCAGTTCGAGGATGTGACCAAGCATGCCAGAGGCCTCACCGTCGTCCAACGCCACGGCAATTCACGGCAGGAGGAATTGGCCGTTGCGCTGATCGGCGCCGACGGCATCTGGTCGTCGGTGCGCGGACATTTGTTTCCGGATGTACAGCCGCAATTCTCCGGCCTGATCGCCTGGCGCGGCACGCTGGACGCCACTGCCCTGCCGCATGAATACACCGCACCGCGCGTGCAGCTCTGGATGGGACCGGACGCGCATCTCGTCGCCTATCCGATCTCGGCCGGACGCCAGGTCAACGTGGTCGCGATCGTATCGGGTACCTGGAACCGGCCGGGCTGGAGCGAGCCCGGCGACATCAACGAGATCAAGGCTGCATTCGCCACCGCGCGCTGGCCCGCGACGGCGCGGATGCTGATCGGCGCGGTCGATGGCTGGCGCAAATGGGCGCTGTTCACCCTGCCCGACCTCGGTCGCTGGAGCGAAGGCGCGGTGACGCTGCTCGGCGATGCCGCGCATGCGATGTTGCCGTTTGCCGCACAAGGCGCCGGCATGGCGATCGAGGATGCGGCCGTGCTCGCCAAGGCCCTGAGCGACAGCACCGGAGAAAACACCGCAGGCATTCCCGCCGCGCTGAAGCGCTACGCACGGATGCGGCGCGGGCGCGTGCTGAAAGTGCAGCGCCTGGCGCGACAGCAGGGCCGCATCTATCATCTGGGCGGGCCGGCGGCGATCGCGCGCGATCTGGCGATCCGCGCCATCGGTCCGGAGCGCATGCTGGCGCGGCAGGACTGGATCTACGATTGGCGCGCCTGAACTCGGCCAATCATAACCGGCTCGTCTGGGCACGCAGGCTTAGTGGACGAGGCCTCGCGGCGCGCGCGGGCCCTTCGCCGCCGGCGTCGGGGCAGCGGGTGCCGCGGCCGCAGGCGTGTCCGGCGGGCTTTCATGGCACTTGCCCTTGCGCCAGGCCTCATCCGCCAGCTTCTGCTGGGAGTGGATCGAGATCAGCTCGTTGCGATAGACCATCTCGGAGACCACGGTACCGCCGACGCCGGTCTCCGCCTTGGCCATCAATTTTTCCTGATCCGCCGCGCGGGTCTTGAGGCTGCTGCGCTCGGTCTCGAGTTGCTTGCAATCATAGAGCTCGTACTTGGCGGGATCGGCGAACGCCGACGGCACGCTGTCGCCGATCTGCGCGCAGCCGGACACGCCCGCGGCCGAGGCGAGCAGCGCAATGGAGGCCGCCGCGCGAGAGAGCTTCAGGCGGCGTGGGAAACGAACGGACATTCAGCTTTCTTAACCGGACAGTGTTGAGATTGCCTAAAGCAGCCACCGGTGTCCGGATTGAGGCTCAATCGCGGCGGCGCGCTGCTTATCCCAATGCTCGGCCGCCGAGGCAAATGGAATTGCGGGCCGCCGCTTAAGCCTTTGAAAGCGCACCTGTTAGCACCGGATAATGACAATTCCACTCCGCGCCCAAACGCGCTAGAAATCGGCGCGCCTGGCGCAACGCGGACGTGGCGGAACTGGTAGACGCAAGGGACTTAAAATCCCTCGATGGCAACGTCGTGTGGGTTCGAGTCCCACCGCCCGCACCAGCCCTCACATGCCACGCGCACCCGAACGGGCCAGCGTGGTGTTTTCCGGCTGTGGCGCAGTTCACACGCCGCGATCGCCGACTGTCGTAGTCTTCCCACATTGGAAATTCGGGCCGCGCATTTCGCGGCCGTCGCATGTCGAAATCAATTTTGGTCGGAGGCGGCGATGGAGATTGCGAACCGCAATCGGATTGCCAAGAGCAATCGGATTGCTGGCGAAACGGCGCGCGATCATGGTGCCTCTGCTCTCGAGCATGGCGACGATGCGGCTCATTGCAGCAACGGGCTCAATGCATGGAATTTCCGCGACGCGACGCCCGCTGACCGCGCGATCTACCGGCGATGGATCCGCGGCGCGATCATGCTGTACGGATTGCTGGCGCTTGGCGCAGGTGCGGCGGTCTGGATCAACGGAACCGGCATCGGACAGACGCAGCTTACGAGCCTGTCGAGTGCGGCTGCCGCGCGATCGGGCCATTCACATTAGCGGCCGCCGCTTCGGAACCAGTCCACGGCATCATTGTTGTCATGCAGCAATTGGAGCATGACGATGCCGAACGACGATCCGCCAGCGCAGCGCCCGACCGATCAACGCGATCCGCGCAAGGACCGCCCCTCCCCGCCGGAGCGCGCACCACAGAGCGGGCCACCTCTTGATGGCGGACTGGAACAGCTCCGCGACAGTCACACCTGACGAGCGACAGCGAAGAAAGCGAAAAGAAAAATGGCCGGGACAAGTCCCGGCCATTTGCGTTGCATCGTGCCGAGGCTTACTCGGACTTGTCGATATTCCAGAAGATCGGCGTCGCCGGACCGTCGAGCACACCGGTCAGCGACTTCCGCCACGCGCTCGGAACGGTGTACTGGCCGAGCGGAACGTAGATCACCTGATCGTAGGCCTCGGTCTGGATTTCCGCGGCGATCTTCTTCTTTTCCTCAGCCGAGCCGGCGCGTGCGAACTTGTCACGCAGCTCCTCGATCTTCGCGTCCTCGGCCCAGCCGAACCAGCCGCCATTCTTGCCGCGACCGGTGATCGACGCGTTGACGATCGGATCGGAGACGTCGGCCGCGACCCAGTTGGTGAAGAACATGTTCCAGCCGCCTTCCTTCGGCGGCTTCTGGCTGGCGCGGCGGGTCACCACGGTCTGCCAGTCGGTGGCCTGCAGGTCGACCTTGAAGCCGGCCTCGCGCAACTGCTGCGCAGCCACGACCGGCTGGGCCTTCAACGTCGTGACGTCGCCCGGCGCCATGATCACCACGGGGGTGCCGTCATAACCGGACGCGGCGAGCGCCTTCTTGGCTTCCGCCAGGCCGTTGCCCTTCACCAGCGTTTCGGCTCCGACGTCGGTCTCGAGCGGCGTGCCGCAGACGAAGAAGGCGCCGCAGATCTTCTGGTACTTGGCGTTGCCGACCAGCGCGTCCAGCACGTCCTTCTGGTTCATCGCCAGGAACGCAGCCCGGCGCACCTTCGGATTGTCGAACGGCGGATAGAGGAAGTTCATGCGTCCGAGGGTCTGGAAGCCGAACTTGTTCAGGACGTCGATCTTGAGATCCGGATTGGCTTCGAGCACCGGCAGCATGTCGAACGGAAGGTTCTCCATGAAATCGATGTCGCCGGATTGCAACGCGTTCACCGCGGTCTGCGCATCGGCCATCGTGACCCACTCGACGCGGTCGACCTTGACCACCTTGCCGCCCGCGGTCCAGCTCGCCGGCTCCTTGCGCGGCACGTAGTCCTTGTTCTTCTCATAGACCGCCTTCACGCCCGGCTGGAATTCCGCCTGCACGAATTTGAACGGTCCGGAGCCGATCTGTTCCGGGATCGGCTTGTCCGGCGGCGTCTCGGCAAGACGTTTCGGCATCATGAACGGCACGCGCGACGACGGCTTGCCGATCGATTCCAGCACGAGGCCGTAGGGTTCCTTCAGCTTCAGCGTGATGGTCTTGGCGTCGGTCGCCTCCAGGCTCGCCGTGAAGTCCATCAGCTTCTGGCCCATGCCGTCGACCTTGCCCCAACGCTTCAGCGAGGCGACGCAGTCTTCCGCGGTGACCGGTGCGCCGTCGTGCCACTTCAGGCCGTCGCGCAGTGTGAACGTGTAGGTCAGCTTGTCGTCGGAGACCTTCCAGTCCGCCATCTGCGGCTGGATCTTGAAATTGGAATCCGTCGCCAGCAGCGTGTCATAGATCATGTAGCCATGATCGCGGGTGATGTAGGCCGTGGTCATGATCGGATCGATGACGCGCAGATCCGAGTGCATCACCGCGGTGATGGTCTTGCCCGCGGCCATCGCCTGCGGTGCGAATGACAATTCCTGCGGCGCGAACGACAGCGCGAGCGCCGTCAACGCGGCCGCCAGCGTGCGGTGCTTCCAACGCGAGATAGGGAACATGCAAACTCTCCTGACGTGTAACTGGTCAAAGCCGGCTTATTCGTTATGCACGCGGTTCGTTATTTAGGCGAACTAACATGCTGTATGGCTTGTGAAATCGAGACTTGCACCAAGCGCCAAGCGCGTCAATCGGTTTCAGGCCGCATCGGACGTACACAAACGAATGAGGCCGCACGCCAGATTTTGGCTTTACAAAATCATCGGCTGAGATTTTCGTAACGCGCGCGCGATGCCGGCGCCGTCAGAACAACAAGAGAGAACAACGATGAACCCAGCCAATCTCCCCTTTGATTCCGAAACGATGTTGCAGGGCCTGCGCAGCTGGGTGGAATGCGAAAGCCCGACCTGGGACGCCGCCGCGGTCGAGCGCATGCTCGATCTCGCCGCGCGCGAGATGGCGATCATGGGTGCGACGATCGAGCGCATCGCCGGACGCCAGGGCTTCGCGGGCTGCGTGCGCGCCCGTTTCCCCCATCCGAAACAAGGCCAGCCCGGCATCCTGATATCAGGCCATCTGGACACCGTGCACCCGGTCGGCACCATCGAGAAGCTGAAGTGGCGGCGCGAGGGCAACAAGTGCTTCGGGCCGGGCATCTTCGACATGAAGGGCGGCAACTACCTGTCGATCGAGGCGATCAGGCAATTGGCGCGCGCCTCCTTCACCACGCCGCTGCCGATCACCGTGCTGTTCACTCCCGATGAAGAGGTCGGCACACCGTCGACGCGCGACATCATCGAGGCGGAAGCCGCGCGCAACAAGTACGTGCTGGTGCCGGAGCCCGGCCGCCCGAACAACGGCGTCGTCACCGGCCGCTATGCGATCGCGCGCTTCAATCTGGAAGCCACCGGCAAGCCCAGCCATGCCGGCGCGACGCTGTCTTCCGGGCGTTCCGCGATCCGCGAGATGGCGCGGCAGATCATCGCCATCGACGGCATGACCACCGAGGACTGCACATTCTCGGTCGGCATCGTGCATGGCGGCCAGTGGGTCAATTGCGTCGCGACGACCTGCACCGGCGAAGCGCTCAGCATGGCCAAACGCCAGGCCGATCTCGACCGTGGCGTCGAGCGCATGCTGGCACTGTCGGGTACCGCCAACGACGTCACCTTCAAGGTGACGCGCGGCGTCACTCGCCCGGTGTGGGAACCTGATGCGGGCACCATGGCGCTCTACGAAAAGGCAAAAGGTCTTGCGGCGGCGATGGGTCTCGATCTGCCGCACGGCAGCGCCGGCGGCGGCTCGGACGGCAACTTCACCGGCGCGATGGGCATCCCCACGCTCGACGGCCTCGGCGTTCGCGGCGCCGATGCGCATACACTCAACGAACATATCGAGGTCGACAGCCTCGCCGAACGCGGCCGCCTGATGGCGGCGCTGCTGGCGACGCTGGACTGACATCGATTGCACTGCACAACACGTTGGCACTGCCGGACCGAAATTTAGCCTTGTCCATTTTTAAGGCTTCGCCTACGGTCCGGCCGTCCAACGCGACGATGCGGGAGAGATCGAAGCGACAACATTCGTGTTGTTGCCTTCGGCGCCGACGGAGCAACCGCCCCGGAAACTCTCAGGCAAAAGGACTGTATCGTCAGGACAATCTGGAGAGAGACGAACATGGCCGCACATCAAGGGGCCGTGACGTCCACCGAAGGGGATAGTTCGCTTCCGGCCCCGGCCCGATGCGGATCAAGCTCTCAGGTACCGTGACAGATGGGGCGCCGATGCCGGTTTCACCGGCTGTTCGGCGACTCTAACCCACGGGAGCCTGACAACCATCATGCCACACATCGCGATCATCGGCGCCGGCATCACCGGCGTAACGACGGCCTATGCCCTGCTTGAACGCGGCTACAAGGTGACTGTCCTCGACAGGCATCGCTACGCCGCGATGGAAACCTCGTTCGCCAATGGCGGACAATTGTCCGCCAGCAACGCCGAAGTGTGGAACAGTGCCGCGACCATCCTGAAGGGGCTGCGCTGGATGCTGAGAAGCGACGCGCCGCTGCTGATGAACCCGAAGCCGAGCTGGCACAAATATTCCTGGATCGGCGAGTTCGTAGGCCACATCACGCGCTATCGCAGCAACACCATCGAGACCACGCGGCTCGCAATCGAAGCGCGCAAGCACCTGTTCTCGATCGCACAGCGCGAGAACATCGCCTTCGATCTCGAACGCCGCGGCATCCTGCACGTCTATCACGACAAGGCCGGATTCGAGGCGGGCCTCAAGGTCAACACGCTGCTGCAGCAAGGCGGGCTCGACCGCCGACCGGTGACATCAGACGAAATCCGCATCATCGAACCCGCGCTGCAGACAACCTGCTATGGCGGCTTCTTCACGCCGTCGGACGCGACCGGCGATATCCACAAGTTCACGCGTGGACTTGCCGACGCCTGCGTCCGCCGTGGCGCGAGCTTTGTCCATGAAGCCGACGTCGACACGATCGCACGCGGCGATGACGGCTTCCGCATCGGCTGGAACGAAGCTGCTTCACACGAAGCTGCGGTCGCGACGCGGCATCAATTGCAAGCGGACGGGATCGTGATTTGCGCAGGCGTGGCGAGCCGCCACTTCGCCAGCCTGCTCAACGATCGCGTCAATGTCTATCCGGTGAAGGGCTATTCGATCACGGTGCAGCTCGATGCGCCGCAAAGCCGGAACGCCGCCCCAACCGTCAGCCTGCTCGATGAAGCTGCGAAGATCGTCACCAGCCGGCTCGGCGCCGACCGCTTCCGCATCGCCGGCACCGCCGAGTTCAACGGCTTCAACCGCGACATTCGCGCCGACCGCATTCAACCGCTGGTGGACTGGGTGCGGCATCATTTCCCAAAGATCGATGCGTCGAAAGTCGTGCCATGGGCGGGCCTGCGCCCGATGATGCCGAACATGATGCCGGTGGTTCGCGCCGGACGGATTCCGGGCGTGTTCTACAACACCGGCCACGGTCATCTCGGTTGGACGCTGTCGGCGGCGACGGCGCAGATGGTGGCCCAGGCGATCGACGATTGGCGCGACCTCGACACGCCGCCGATGGCGCCGACGTTGGCTGCCGGGCTCGACGTGCCTGCCAACGCGCGCAAAGCTGAAATCAATCCACCTTCCAGTGGACTGCTTCGAACTTCACCGGAGGAATAATCGCACCAACAGGACTGATTAGCTGCACCGCAAAAACCGCAGCACCGATGGCATGGGACTTGCTCAAGTTCTGCCGTGTGTCTCTTACCATCTGTGCTACGGTCCGGTGTGCAACGGTCCCCGCTGGGGACTTCATCGACCACAACCCAACGGATCCAATTTGCTCGGATATCTGCTTCGCCGCATCCTCGCCGCCATTCCCGTGATGGGCGTGGTGGCTCTGTTCGTGTTCCTGTTGCTGCGGCTGACGCCGGGCGACCCCGCCGCCATCCTTGCCGGCGACAACGCGACGCCCGAACAGCTCGAACGTATCAGGACCTCGCTTGGTCTGAACGAGCCGATCTACATCCAGTTCTACACCTGGGTCGCCAAGTTGCTGCACGGCGACCTCGGCGTCTCCCTGATCTCGAACAAGCCGATCCTCGAGATGATCGCCCCGCGCCTCGAGCCCTCGATCTCGGTCGCGCTGGCCACCATCATCCTCTCGATCTTGGTGGCGGTGCCGCTCGGCGTGATCGCGGCGTGGAAACACGGCACCTGGATCGACCGCTTCGTGATGGGTCTGTCGGTGCTCGGCTTCTCGGTGCCGGTGTTCGTGATCGGCTATGTGCTGATCCAGATCTTTGCGATCGATCTGCGCTGGGTTCCAGTACAGGGCTTCAAGAGCATCTCGGCCGGCTTCGGCCCGTTCTTCGAGCGCATCATCCTGCCGACCTGCACCCTCTCCTTCATCTACGTCGCGCTGATCGCGCGCATGACGCGGGCCTCGATGCTCGACGTGCTCGGTGAGGATTACGTGCGCACGGCGCGCGCCAAGGGCATCGGCGAGACCGGCGTGCTGCTGCGCCATGCGCTGCGCAACGCGGCCGTGCCGGTCATCACGGTGATCGGTTCCGGCTTCGCGCTGTTGATCTCCGGGGTCGTCGTCACGGAAAGCGTGTTCAACCTGCCCGGCATCGGCCGCCTCACCGTCGATGCGGTGCTGGCGCGCGACTACCCGGTGATCCAGGCGATGATCCTCTTGACGTCGGGTATCTATGTCGCGGTCAATCTGTTGATCGACCTCGCCTACACCCTGCTCGATCCTCGTATCCGGTACTGAGCAATGGCGATCGAAACTCTTCCTGAATCCACTATCCCCGTTACCCGGCCGTTCCGCGTCAAGTTCGGCTTCCTGACGTCGACGCCGATCATCGCAATTGCGACGATCTGCCTCGCCCTCATCATCCTGATGGCGATCTTCGCGCCGCTGCTTGCGCCGCATGATCCTCTGCTGCTGACGCCGTCGCAGCGGCTGAAGCCGTCGAGCGCACAATATCTGCTCGGCACCGACGCTTATGGCCGCGACCTGTTGTCGCGCATCATCTACGGCGCACGGATCTCGCTGGTGATCGGGCTCGGCGCAGCCGTCTGTTCGATCGCCATCGGTCTTCTGATCGGCCTCGTCGCCGGTTTCTTCCGCTGGGTCGATGCGGTGCTGATGCGCGTGATGGACGGCTTGATGGCGATCCCCGCCATCCTGCTCGCGATCGCCGTGGTGTCGCTGTCGGGCGCCAGCATCTGGACCGTGATGGTCGCGATCACCATCCCCGAGATCCCGCGCGTGGCGCGGCTGGTGCGCTCGGTGGTGCTGACCGCACGCGAGGAGCCTTATGTCGAAGCCGCGATCTCGCTCGGCACCAGCTTGCCGAAGATCATGTGGCGGCATTTGATGCCGAACACGATTGCGCCGCTGATCGTGCAAGGCACCTATGTCTGCGCGTCCGCGATCCTGACCGAGGCGATCCTGTCGTTCCTCGGCGCCGGCATCTCGCCGGAAACGCCGACCTGGGGCAACATCATGGCCGAGGGCCGCGCCTACTTCCAGGTCAAGCCGTCGCTGATCTTCTGGCCGGGGCTGCTGCTCTCGATCGCGATTCTCAGCGTCAACCTGATCGGCGACGCCGCGCGCGACGCGCTCGATCCCCGCATGAAGCAGCGTGAGGGCAAGTGACGGCTTCAATGCCAATTGAAGCCGTCATTCCGGGATGGTGCGTTAGCACCAGACCCGGAATCTCGAGATTCCGGGTTCGATGCTTCGCATCGCCCCGGAATGACCGTGGACAATTCCGTCGCCGCGCTCGCCGCAGCCGCGCCAAGAGAGCCTGACATGACCAACGTCGTCCTCGACATCAACAACCTCGTCGTCGGCCTCGGCCGCAAGACGGACGCGCATCGCATCATCGACGACCTGTCGCTGCAGGTGCGCGAGGGCGAGACGCTCTGCCTGGTCGGCGAAAGCGGCTCCGGCAAGTCGGTGACCTCGCTCACCGTGATGGGCCTGTTGCAGAAGGGCACGCTGGTGCCGTCCGGCGGCAGCGTCAAGCTGGTCGGCGAGGAACTGCTCACCGCCAGCGACCGGCGGCTGCGCCAGCTCCGCGCCACGCGGATGGCGATGATCTTCCAGGAGCCGATGACCGCGCTCAATCCCGTCGTGCCGGTCGGCCGCCAGATCGACGAAGTGCTGCGCGCCCACACCGATCTCGACGCCCGCGCGCGGCGCCAGAAGATTTTGGCGATGATGGAGCATGTGCGGCTGCCGGACGTCGAGCGCATCTTCTCCTCCTACCCGCACCGCCTGTCGGGCGGCCAGCGCCAGCGCATCATGATCGCGATGGCATTGGTTCTGGAGCCGAAGCTCCTGATCGCCGATGAGCCGACCACCGCGCTCGACGTCACCACGCAGAAGCAGATCCTCACCTTGATCCGCGACCTGCAACGCGATCACGGTACCGCTGTTCTGTTCATCACCCACGACATGGGCGTGGTGGCCGAGATCGCCGACCGCGTCGCGGTGATGCGCCACGGCCGCCTTGTCGAAACCGGCCCGCTGCAGGACGTGCTGCGCAATCCGAAGATGGAGTACACCCGCAACCTGTTGTCGTCGGTGCCGAGCCTGGTGCCGCGCGCGCCGCGCCCGGAGACGAAGGAACCGGTGGTGCTGGAAGCCAACGAGCTCAGCAAGGTCTACCGGGAGCGGTCGCTGTACGGCAAAGCCCGCGAGGTCGCCGCCGCCAGCAACGTCACGCTCACTCTGCGCAAGGGCCGCACGCTCGGCATCGTCGGCGAAAGCGGTTCCGGCAAGTCGACGGTCGCGCGCTGTATCGTCCGCCTGATCGATCCCACCTCGGGCGGGGTACGCCTCGCCGGCCGCGAGATCTCCGACCTGTCGCGCCGGCTGTTGCAGCCGCATCGCCAGAAGATCCAGATCATCTTCCAGGATCCCTACCGCTCACTCAATCCGCGCGTCACTGTCGGCGAGAGCATCGCGGAAGGCCCGATCAATTACGGCATGCCGCGCAAGGATGCGCTGGCGCGGGCACGCGAGCTGCTCGAGCTCGTCCATTTGCCGCCCGACGCGATCTCGCGCTATCCGCACCAGTTCTCCGGCGGCCAGCGCCAGCGCATCGCGATCGCGCGCGCGCTGGCGCTCGATCCCGACGTGCTCGTCGCGGATGAGGCGGTGTCCGCGCTCGACGTCTCGGTGCAGGCGCAGGTTCTGGATCTGCTCGACGAAATCCAGCGTCGACTGGGCATCGCGCTGCTCTTCATCACGCATGACTTGCGCGTCGCCGCACAAATCTGCGACGACGTCGCCGTGATGCAGCATGGCCGCGTCGTGGAACAGGGACCGGCCGCCGAGGTGCTGACCAATCCGCAGCAAGCCTATACCCGCGCGCTGCTCGATGCGGCGCCCGGACGCGGCTGGGATTTTGCGAATTTCCGCCCGGTTTCGGAAGGCCTCGTGGCAACGGCCTAGCAATCCGTAGCCCGGATTCAGCCAACGGGTCGCGCGAACGCGCGCCCGATGACAGGCTCCGCGAAATCCGGGGGAATCTCAGCCGCCCGAAACACCCCGGATTGCGCTTCGCTCCATCCAGGCTACATGGGGCCCTCCGCGGACTGCGCTGAGGGCATGCAAATCCGCTGGTGCTCCACGGCTTGCGCTTGGCGCGACGACACGCTTAACGTCGCGCGCTAGAGCGTGGCCCTGAAGGCGGACACCGGTCTTCCCGGAGATCACGCTCCAACCAACGCGATGAGGTCATGACGCGCGTCGTCACGATCGCATCGTAATCGAAGAAACGTATCGAGACCGACTTGATGACCCGCATTGCCGTTGGCGGCTTCCTGCACGAGACCAACACCTTCGCACCGACGAAGGCAACCTATGACGATTTCGTGCATGGCGGCGGCTGGCCGTCGATGACGCATGGCGCAGACGTGCTCAAGGTCATGCGCAAGATCAATGTCGGCCTTGCCGGGTTTGTCGAGGCGGCGGAAGCCAACAGCTGGGAGCTGGTGCCGACGATCTTCGCCGCGGCGAGCCCGTCGGCGCATGTCAGCAAGGACGCGTATGAGCGGATCGTGACCGAAATGGTCGACGGCATCGCCGCGGCCGGACCGATCGACGCCGTCTATCTCGACCTGCACGGCGCCATGGTCACCGAGCATTATGACGACGGTGAAGGCGAAACGCTGGCCCGCGTGCGCAAGGCGATCGGCAACGACCTGCCGCTGGTGGCGAGCCTCGATCTGCATGCGAACGTTTCACCGAAGATGATCGAACATGCCGACGCGCTGATTGCCTACCGCACCTATCCGCATGTCGACATGGCCGAAACCGGCCGCGCCTGCGCCCGGCATCTTGCGCTGATGCTCAAGTTCAGGCAGCGCTTCGCCAAGGCATTCCGGCAATTGCCGTTCCTGATCCCGATCAGCTGGCAATGCACCAACGACCAGCCCACAAAAGGCATCTATCAAAAGCTCGCCGCGCTCGAGAGCGACGCGGTGCCGACGCTGTCGTTTGCGCCGGGCTTCCCGGCCGCCGATTTCAGGGATTGCGGGCCGAGCGTGTTCGCCTATGGGCGGACCCAGGCCGAAGCGGATGCCGCTGCCGACAAGCTCGTCGCCCTGGTCGAGAGCCATGAGGATGATTTCGACGGCCGGATCTATTCGCCTGACGAAGGCGTGCGGCTGGCGATGGAACTGGCGCAATCGGCCAGCAAGCCGATCATCATCGCCGATACCCAGGACAATCCCGGCGCCGGCGGCGATTCCGACACGACAGGCATGCTGCGCGCGCTGGTGCGCAACAAGGCGAGTGCCGCAACCGGCGTGATCTACGACCCGCAATCCGCGAAGGCCGCGCACACCGCCGGTGTCGGGGCATCAGTCACGCTCGAGCTCGGCGGCAAGTCCGGCATTCCCGGCGATGCGCCGTACAAGGCGACTTTCGTTGTCGAACAGCTCTCGGATGGCAAATTCGTAGCTCCCGGCCCCTATTTCGGCGGCCGCGACATGGATATGGGTCCCTCGGCCTGCCTGCGAGTCGGCGACGTCCGCGTCGTGGTCGGCTCCTACAAGGCCCAGCTTGCCGACCAGGCGATGTACCGCTATGTCGGCATCGAGCCGACGGCACAGAAGATTTTGGTCAACAAGAGCTCGGTGCACTTCCGCGCCGATTTCGAGCCGATCGCCGAGAAACTGCTGATCTGCGCCGCTCCCGGCGCGATGCCGGCCGATACCGCCACGCTGCCGTGGAAACATTTGCGTCCCGGCATTCGTATCAAGCCGAACGGCCCCGCTTTCACCCCCTCCTCCCCATCACGCACAAACGGATAGAGAGACCATGCCGACCATTGAGCGCATCGACAGTTTTGCCGACGAACTCACCGCCATCAGACGGGATCTGCATGCGCATCCCGAGATCGGCTTCGAGGAGGTCCGCACCTCAGGCATCGTCGCCGACAAGCTGACGAGCTGGGGCATCGAGGTGCATCGCGGCCTCGGCGGCACCGGCGTGGTCGGTGTGCTCAAGGGCAAGGGCAACGGCACCAAGAAGATCGGCCTGCGCGCCGACATGGACGCGCTGCCGATGGAAGAGAACACCAATCTGAAGTGGCGTTCGACAATTCCCGGCCGCTTCCACGGCTGCGGCCATGACGGCCACACCACGATGCTGCTCGGCTCGGCACGCTATCTCGCCGAGACCCGCAATTTCGACGGCACCGTGCATTTCATCTTCCAGCCGGCCGAGGAAGGCCTCGGCGGCGCGCGCGCCATGATCAAGGACGGCCTGTTCAAGCAGTTCCCCTGCGACGAGGTCTATGGCCTGCACAACGCGCCCGACCTGAACCATGGCGAGATCGCCATCCTGCCGGGCCCGGCAATGGCCGCAGCCGACTTCTTCGACATCAGGATCCAGGGCTACGGCGCCCATGGCGCGATGCCGGAGCGCTCCAAGGACGCCGTCGTGATCGCAATGACGCTCGGACAGGCGTTGCAGTCGATCGTCAGCCGCAACGTCGATCCGCTGCAGGCTGCGGTGCTGTCGATCACGCAGATCCATTCCGGGTCGGCGTACAACGTCATTCCCGGCGAAGCCTGGATGTGCGGCACGGTGCGCTGCTTCTCCGACGAGATCCGTGAGCTGATCCGCAAGCGCATGCGCGAAATCTCCGCCGGCTTCGCGGCGGCATACGGCGCCGAAATCTCGGTCGAGATCCGCGACGGCTTCAGCGTGCTGGTGAATCAGGAAGAGCAGTCCCGCGTCGTCGAGGAAGTCGCGCGCACCGTCGTCGACCCCGCCAAGGTGATCACGCGCTCGACGCCCAAGATGGGCAGCGAGGATTTCGCCGACATGATGCAGGCCGTTCCCGGCGCGTATTTCTGGGTCGGCCATGACGGCTCCGTGCCCGTTCACAATCCCGGTTACGTTCTCGACGACAAGATCCTGCCGATCGGCGCCAGCATGTTCGCCCGCATCATCGAGAAACGCATGCCGGCAGGTGCGCATGCATAAGCCCAAAGGGGACGCCATCACGTCGCTGCACGATCTCTCCGCCGTCGACCTGCTCGCCGGCTATCGTGCCAAGCAGTTCTCGCCGTCCGAGGTGCTGGAGGAAATCATCTCCCAGGTCGCGACCTGGGAGCCGCACATCAAGGCGCTGTATCTGTACGACCCGGAAGGGGCGCGAAAGGTCGCCAAGAGCTCGACCGAGCGCTGGCAGCAAGCCGAGCCGGCCGGCACGCTCGATGGCGTTCCCGCCACCATCAAGGACAATGTCGCGACCAAGGGGCAGCCGGTGCCGCTGGGCGCGGCGAGCGTCAAACTGGCGCCCGCGGAGAAGGATGCGCCGCCTGCGGCGCGGCTGCGCGAGGCCGGCTGCGTGATCTTCTCCAAGACCACGATGCCGGACTACGGCATGCTGTCGTCGGGCCTGTCGTCGTTCCATCCCCTGACCCGCAATCCCTGGGATGTCAGCAAGAACCCCGGCGGCTCGAGCGCCGGCGCGGGCGCGGCAGGTGCTGCCGGCTATGGTCCCTTGCATCTCGGCACCGATATCGGCGGCTCGGTGCGGCTGCCGGCCAACTGGTGCGGCCTCGTCGCATTGAAACCGAGCCTCGGCCGCGTGCCGATCGACCCGCCCTATGTCGGCCGCGTCGCCGGTCCGATGACCCGCACCGTCGACGACGCCGCGCTGATGATGAGCGTGCTGTCGCGTCCCGACCGCCGCGACGGCATGAGCCTGCCGGCGCTCGAGGTGAACTGGAAGGCGCTGGAGAAGTCGCCGCGCAAGCTGCGCATCGGGCTGATGCTCGACGCCGGCTCCGGCCAGAAGGTCGAGAAGGAGGTTCGCGAGGTCGTCGTGAAAGCGGCGAAGGCGTTCGAATCCGCCGGCGCCGTCATCACCGAGATCGACGGCATCCTGACGCCCGAGATGCTTGAGGGGCTCGACAATTTCTGGCGCGCCCGCACCTGGGATGAGCTGTCGAAACTGTCGCAGGCCGAGCGCGGCAAGACCCTGCCCTACATCCTCAACTGGGCCGAGGCCGGCGCAAAGCTCTCCGGCGTCGACGTGGTGCGCGGCTTCAATCAGACGATGGCGATCCGCGCAGCCGCCGCGAAATTGTTCTGCGAGGTCGACTACGTGATCTCGCCGGTGTCGCCGGTGGTGAACTTCCCGGCGGAGTTCGCAGCGCCGCTCAACGACCCCGCAAAGCCGTTCGAGCACATCTGCTTTACCGTGCCGTGGAATATGTCGGAGAACCCGGCGCTGTCGATCAACGGCGGCTACGACAAGAAGGGCTTTCCGATCGGCTTGCAGATCATCGGCCGCCGCTTTGACGACATCGGCGTGCTCGGCATGGGCAAGGCGTTCGAGGGCCTGCGCGGCCCGCAGAAGCCGTGGCCGACCCCGCCGAAGAAGTAGCGCCTCGGCCTTCCGAATTGTCATGCGCGGGCTCGACCCGCGCATCCATCTTCTTCATAAAGCAGAGATGGATTGCCGGGTCGAGCCCGGCAATGACAAATGGATAAAAGGAAGGAAATCATCCCCATGGCGTATGAGACGATCAAGTACGAGGTCGCCGAGCAGATCCTGACCATCACGCTGAACCGGCCCGACAAGCTCAACGCCTTCAACGCCACGATGCAGCAGGAGCTGATCGACGCGTTCGACAAAGCCGACAAGGACGACGACGTCAGGGCGATCATCGTGACGGGTGCAGGCCGCGGCTTCTGCGCCGGCGCCGATCTCTCCTCCGGCGCCAACACCTTCGACCGCGATGCGCGGCGCGGTCCGGTCAAGCGCAATGCCGACGGCAGCGTCGACTACAGCGATCCGCAGGTGCGCGACGGCGGCGGGCAAGTGACGCTGCGGATCTTCAAGTGCCTGAAGCCGGTGATCGCCGCGGTGAACGGCCCGGCAGTCGGCATCGGCGTCACCATGCAGCTTGCAATGGATATCCGCATCGCCTCCGACGCCGCGCGCTTCGGCTTCGTGTTCTCCCAGCGCGGCATCGTGCCGGAAGCCGCATCGAGCTGGTTCCTGCCGCGCATCGTCGGCATCTCGCAGGCGCTGGAATGGTGCTACTCCGGCCGCGTCTTCCCGGCGCAGGAAGCGCTCGCCGGGCGGCTCGTCAGCAAGGTGGTGCCGCCCGATGACCTGTTGCCGACCGCCCGTGCGCTCGCCAAGGAATTCACGGCCAAGACCGCGCCGGTGTCGGTGGCGCTGATCCGCCAAATGATGTGGCGCATGATGGGCGCCGACGATCCGATGGAGGCGCACAAGGTCGACAGCCGTGGCATCTATGCCCGCGGCCGCTCCGATGACGTCAAGGAAGGCGTGGTGTCGTTCCTGGAAAAGCGCCCCGCGCAGTTCAAGAACAAGGTGTCGTCGGACATGCCCGACTATTTCCCGTGGTGGCAAGAGCGCGACTATAAGTGAGCGAACGGCGTCAAGCGGCGTCCACGCTTGACGGCGTCGTCCTGCTGCACGGCATCAGCAGGACGGCGCGCTCGTTTCGCAGGATGGAGCTGGCGCTGAGGGCTGCCGGGTTTGCCACCCTCAATCTCGACTATGACAGCCGGCGCAAGGGTCTCGACGCGCTGGCCGAGGACATCCATCCTTCGCTCGATCAATTCGCGAGCAGCCTCGACGGCTCCGTGCATTTCGTCTGCCATTCGATGGGCGGGCTTCTGGCACGCGTCTATCTGGCAAGGCATCGCCCGGCGCGGCTCGGCCGCGTCGTGATGCTGGGCACGCCGAACGGCGGCAGCGAGATCGCCGACCGCCTGAAGAACCTCGCAGCTTATCGCGCCTATTTCGGTCCGGCCGGCCAGCAGCTCGTCACCCGCCGCGATGCGGCGACCAGCGCGCTGCTGCCCCCGATCGATTATTGCGCCGGCATCATCGCCGGCAACCGCTCGGTCTATCCGATCACATCCATCGGCCTGCCGCGGCCGCATGACGGCCGGGTGTCGGTCGCCAACACCCGGCTCGACGGCATGGCCGATCACATCGTGATCCGCACCTCGCATCCCTGGCTGGTGCGCAACCGGGAGGCGATCGCGCAGACCATCGCGTTCTTGCACGAGGGGAAATTCAGCAGAAATCATCGGGTGGACTAAAAGCGCGGACGCATTGGCATGCAGCCAGACCCGGTCGCGAACGACCCGCGGCGAGCATGTCGAAGTGCTCTGCTTCGCTCAGTTGGCGTGCGCATTACCCATCCTGTGCAGCTTGAGCATGGCATAGACCGCATTGTTGGCTGGCGTCGGAATGCCGAGCGGGCGCGCGAACTCCACCACCTTTCCGGCGAGCCAGTCGAGTTCGAGCCGGTTGCCGCGTTCGAGATCGTGCAGCATGGAAGCCTTGAAGGTGGGCGGCGAGGCTTCTGCGAATTTCATTCTGTCCTCGGCAAAATTCTCCGGAATCGGAACGCCCCTGGCACTGCCGACCGCGACCACCTCGCTCATCAGGCTATAAAAGAACGCTCGCGTATCCGGGTCGGCCAGGATCGGCCCCAGCGGCTGGCGAGTCGTAGCAGTCGCGCCTGATAGTCCGACGAGGAATACGAATTTCTGCCAGCGCTCCCGGTCAATTCCGTCGGACACCGAGATGTCGATCCCGGCCGCATGCGCGGCGTCGGCAAAGGCCTTGAGGCCCTCATCGGGCTTGCCGTCGGTTCGGCCGCAGACCATGCGCGCGAACTGGCTCGTGTGGGTGACGACGCCAGGCGCGGACAGCACCGTAGCAATATAGGCACTTCCGGCGACCACATTGTCGGCGCCGAGAATCGGGGCGATCCTCTCCGCGCTATCGACGCCGTTTTGCAACGGGATCACCCGGGTGCGGGGTCCGACCAAGGGGAGAGACAACCTGGCTGCCGTCTCGCTGTCCCAAAGCTTGACCGCAAACAGAACGATATCGACCGGGCCGACCGTGGCAGGATCATCGGTCACGTTGGGTTCAAGCAAATGAAGATTGCCAAGCACGCTCTCGACCTTGAGACCGTTTTTCCTGATCGCCTCGAGGTTGGAGCCGCGTGCGATAAAGAACACGTCGTGCCCTGCCGCAGCCATCCGTGCTCCGAAATAACCGCCGAGGGCACCGGCCGCCATCACAGCGATACGCATGTCATCCTCCCCCTGCAACGACACTCAGCCGGCAGAGGATATCACGCGACGGACCCGGGTTCGATTCCTTGAACGTCAGGCCCATCGCGTCATTTGGCTGCACTGTAGAATTTGGACGTTGTGGTTTCACGGCCTCGTCAGCAGCGCCACACGCCCGATCGCCTTGCGCTCGATCAACAGCCGCATCGCTTTCGCATAGTCTTCCAGCGGCAGCCGGTGCGAGATGTTCGGCCGCACCCGGCCGGCCTCGGCCCATTCGCTCAGCGCCTTGAACCTGACCTTGCCGAGCGCGGGATCCTTGCGCACCGCCTCGCCGGCGCGAACGCCGAGCACGCTCGCGCCCTTGATCATCAGCAGATTGGTGCGGGCAAGACCGATGCCACCGGTGAAGCCGACGACGAGAATCCGCGCGCCCCAGTTGATGCAGCGCATCGAGTTCTCGAACACCTCGCCGCCGACGGGATCGAACACAACATCGGCACCGCGGCCGTCGGTGAGGCGCTTGACCGCATCGCGAAAAGGCTCGCGCGCATAGAGCACGAGATGGTCCGCGCCGCGCGCCCTGGCGATCGCGAGCTTCTCCTCGGATGACGCCGCGGCGATCACGGTGGCGCCGAGCAGCTTGCCGATCTCGACCGCGGCAAGCCCGACACCGCCGCCGGCGCCATGCACCAGCAGCACCTCGCCCGGCTTGATCTGCCCGCGGTCGATCAGCGCATGATAGGCGGTGCCGTGCGCGGCCAGGAAGGTCGCGCCTTCTGCGTAGTCGAACGTCGACGGCACCGGAACGAGCTGCGGCGGCGTTGCAACCGTCTCGTCGCAATAGGCGCCGAAGCGCATCTTGACGATCACCTTGTCGCCGACGGCGACACCGGCGGCGTTATTGACCTCGACGACATCGCCGGCGGCTTCCGAGCCCGGCGTGAACGGCAGCGGCGGCTTGAGCTGGTATTCGCCGGCGGCCATCAGGATGTCGGGAAAGTTGATTCCGGCGGCGCGGATCGCAACCCGCACCTGGCCCGGCTGCAAAGGCACCGAGGCAAAGTTCTCGAACTGCAGGCGCTCGGGCGGGCCGAGCTCGCGGCAAACGACGGCTTTCGGCATCAGGCGGCCCGCGCCTTGAGGCGCGCCAGCGCCTCGCGGATCAGCGGCAGGCGATCGTTGCCGAAATACATGTCGGTCTTGTCGAGATAGATCGTCGGCGAGCCGAAGCCGCCGCGCGCCATCACCTCCTCGGTGTTGGCCTTGAGCTGATCCTTGATCGCCTGGTCGGCGATACCGGCCAGGAATTTTTCGGGATCGATCCCGAGCTTGCTGCAGATCTCGGTCAGCACCGCATCCTGCGAGATGTCCTTGTCGTCGCCCCAATAGGCCTCGAACACCGCGCGTGCGAACGGCACCATCTTCTCGTTGCCGAGAAGGATGCAGCCGCGCATCGCCTTGACGCTGTTCACCGGGAACACGGTCGGCGGCATCTTGATCGCAAGGCCGGCCGAACGCGCCCAGTCGCCGAGGTCCTTCTTCATGTAGCGCGTCTTCAGCGGCACCGGCTTCTCGCGCTGCGCGTAGACCGACGGATTGACGGTGTTGAAGATGCCGCCGACCAGGATCGGCCGCCAGGTGATCGGCGCGTCGAACTCCTTCGCGATCGGCTGGATGTTGTGCCAGGCGAGATAGGTCCACGGGCTGGAGCAGTCGAAGAAGAATTCGATCATGGCGTTTCCCTTTGTCTTTTCCACATTCATTCTCGTCATTCCGCGATCCGCCGCAAGCGGCAGAGCTCGCGACCGTGTCGCGCCACGGAATAACGGGCATCATTTCTTCTCGACCAATTCCTTCGCACGCTGGCCGAACATGTTCTTGCGTGACTCCTCGTCAAACGGCTCCTTGACGAATTTTCCGATCGCAAGCCCCGCCTGCACCTGCGGCCGGGCGCGCACCGTCGCGTACCAGCGCTTGATGTTCGGGAAATCGTCGAGGGTGAAACCCTGCGCCTTGTGGGTCATGGTCCAGGGGAAGCAGGCGATGTCGGCGACCGAATAGTCGTCGCCGGCGATATAGGCGCCGGTCTTGCCGAGCTGGCGGTCGAGCACGCCATAGAGTCGCGCCGTCTCGTCGCGGTAGCGCTCGATCGCGTAGGGAATCTTCTCGGCCGCATAGAGCGCGAAATGGCCGTGCTGGCCGAGCATCGGCCCGAGGCCGCCCATCTGCCACATCACCCATTGGATGACGTTCGACCGCGCACGCAACTCCCTGGACAGGAAACGGCCGGCCTTGTCGGCGAGATAGATCAGGATCGCGCCGGTCTCGAACACCGAGAACGGCCCGCCGCCGTCGGCGGGTGCATGGTCGACGAGGGCGGGGATGCGGTTGTTGGGGCTGATCGCCAGGAATTCGGGCCGAAACTGCTCGCCGGCACGGATGTTCACCGGGATCACCGTGTAGGGGAGCCCCAGTTCCTCCAGCATGATCGAGATCTTCCAGCCGTTCGGCGTCGGCGCGTAGTGCAGATCGATCATCGGCGTTCTATTCCCCATCACAAAGACTTTTGTTGTTCTGTACCTCCACCTTAGGACATGGCACACAGGCGCTCAATCAGAACCCAACAGGAGGCACCCATGCTGTTTCCAACCACGATCGCAGGCTCGCTGCCGAAGCCGGAATGGCTGGCGGAGCCGAACATGCTGTGGGCACCCTGGAAGTCGGAGGGCGCCGAGCTCGCCCGCGCCAAGCGCGATGCCACGGTGCTCGCGATCAAGCTGCAGGAAGATGCCGGCGTCGACATCGTCACCGAGGGCGAGCAGGCGCGCCAGCATTTCGTGCACGGCTTCCTGGAGCGGATCGAGGGCATCGATTTCGCCCACAAGGTCGAGATGGGCATCCGCAAGGACCGCTATAAGGCGATGGTGCCGCAGGTGGTCGCACCGCTGCAGCTCAAGGGACGCGTCCACGAGAGCGAGGCCCGTGCGGCCCGCGCGCACACCAGGAACCGGCTGAAATTCACCCTGCCCGGCCCGATGACGATCATCGATACCATCGCCGACAAGTATTACGGCGATCGCGTGAAGATGGCCTTCGCTTTCGCGGAGCTTTTGAATCAGGAGGCGAAGGCGCTCGAGGCTGACGGCGTCGACATGATCCAGTTCGACGAGCCCGCCTTCAACGTCTACATGGACCAGGTGCGCGACTGGGGCATCAAGGCACTGGAGCGCGCCGCCGAAGGCCTGAGCTGCGCCACCGCCGTGCACATCTGCTACGGCTACGGCATCAAGGCCAACACCGACTGGAAGCACACGCTCGGCGGCGAGTGGCGGCAATACGAGGAGACCTTCCCCGTCATCGACAAGAGCACGATCCAGCAGGTCGCGATCGAATGCCGCAACTCGAAGGTGCCGATCGAACTGCTGGCGGCGCTCCCCGGCAAGATCGTGCAGGCCGGCGTGATCGACGTCGCCAGCGACGAGATCGAGACCGCTGAGGACGTCGTCAAGGTGATCGAGGCGGTCACCAAGCACGTGCCGAAGGGCAACATCATCGCGACCACCAATTGCGGCATGGCGCCGATGCGGCGGGACATCGCCGAAGCCAAGCTGATCGCGCTGGGCGCCGGTGCCAAGCTGGCGCGGCGGCGGCTGGCGTAAGGACGACGCCGGCAGATCAACCCAGAACGGCCATCGCGCTCGGATGCAACACCGGCCGGTAGCCGGCCTGGAAGGCGCGCACCGTCGATGGCGGCGTCAGCAGCATGGCCGGCTCCGGTACGTCGGCCCGGCTGTAACCGGCAAACGACCAGCGCAGCGTGGCGCCGTCGGCGACGAGGTAGCTCTCCCCGCTCGCCTGCACCATCGTCCCGTCGGGCAAGTCGCGCAATCGCATCGGCAGCGGATGCAGTCGCTTCCTACCGCGGTCGAGCCGCTCGGCATGCAGCACCGCATCCATCGCCTTGGCGGTCAGATCGCTCACGCCGTTGCCTTGCTCCCAGCAGCCGCGAAACCGCTTGGCATCGTCACGGCGGCAGTAGAAGCAGGGCCGGTGTCCGGCCGCAAACGCAGTGGCCTCATCGAGAAAGAACAGTTCGGTCCAGCTCTGCCGGCTCATCACCTTGCGCCGCCGTCCCCTGAATTCGCAAACGCAGGTAAGCCACGCCGGGCTCGACCAGCGCTTGTTCAACAGCGTCCGCGTCGCGGGATCGTGGATGATGCCGCGATTTCCGGTGAAAGTGCCGCGGTGTTCTGAGGCGACGATGTCGCCGGTGGGCGTGACGCGGTTTTGCAGGGGCATGGCAATTCCGATCGTTCATCGCTGTCATTCCGGGGCGATGCAAAGCATCGAACCCGGAATCTCGAAATTCCGGATTCGCGTCTTCGACGCGCCCCGGAATGACGACGACGTCACGCCGCTCCATCCCTGATCGGCGGCTGGAACGACAGCGCGGTATCCCAGGGGAAGAAGATCCAGGTGTCCTGCGACACCTCGGTGATGTAGGTGTCGACCAGCGGCCGCCCCTTCGGCTTGGCGTAGACGGTGGCGAAATGCGCATCGGGCAGCAGTTCGCGCACCATCCTGCCGGTCTTGCCGGTGTCGACGAGGTCGTCGACGATCAAGAGCCCCTTGCCGGTGCCGCCGCCGAGCTTGGCGGTCTGCTCCGAAATGCCCTTCAGCACCTTGAGGTCGCCCTGCTTGTCATGGTCGTAGCTCGCGACGCAGACCGTGTCGATCACCCGCAAGCCGAGCTCGCGCGCGACGATCGCCGCCGGCACCAGCCCGCCGCGGGTGATGGCGATCACCGCGTGGAACGGGCCCACCTCGTTGAGCCGCCAGGTCAGCGCCCGGCAATCCCTATGGAATTGATCCCACGAGACCGGGAAGGGTCGCCCGGCCCGCTCCTGCGCACTCGGTTCGGAATTTCGTTCAACCATATCGTCTCAACCCGCCGGCTTCTTCTGCGCGGCCTGCACTTGCTTCAACATCTCCTTCACGGCGGCCATTGCCGCCGCGAGCTTTTCCGGATCGCGCGAGCGCACCACGAGATTGGTGTTCGGCTTCTGGTTCTCGTCCTGGAACGGATAGCTGCCGATGATGGTGTCGGGATTGGCTTCCGCGATCGCCCGCAGCGGGCCGCCGATGTCGCCTTCCCGTGCATCGGCGCGGACCGAGTCCGACAGCATCCGCACGCCGGACCTCAGGCTCGGTGCCACGATGTCCATCATCGCCTGCATGATGCTGGGGATGCCGGCCATCACGATGACATTGCCGAGCTTGAAGCCCGGCGCCAGGATCGTCGCGCTCTGGATCAGCTCGGCACCGTCGGGCACCCGGGCCATTCTGAGCCGCGCCTCGTTGAGGTCCTGCTCGCTCCAGCGCTCCCTGAACCGCGCCACCACCTCGGGGTGATGGTGGATATCGACCCCGAACGCCTTCGCCACGCTGTCGGCGGTGATGTCGTCATGGGTCGGCCCGATGCCGCCGGTGGTGAACACGTAAGTGTACCTATGCCGCAGCGCATCAAGGGCGGAGACGATATCGGCCTCGTCATCGGCGACGACGCGGACCTCCTTCAGGTCGATGCCGATGTTGGTCAGGTATTCGGCGATGAAGCCGATGTTCTTGTCCTTGGTCCGGCCGGACAGGATCTCGTCGCCGATCACCAATATCCCCGCCGTGACGATCTCGCTCATGGTCTCATTCCCTAACTTGATCCCCTGACATTGCCGATCCAATGCCTTGATGTCACGGGGTTTTGCCGCCGAATTAAGCAGACCTCAGCCGGTTTTTCGGGCAGGCCTTCCACCTCACCCATAGCAAATGCCGCAAGCCAATGCATATCGCGCTGGCCCGCCCCTTGCTACCATCCCATCAAGTCATGCACTGTGTCACATGGCTTGGGAGGGCAGTCGGGCTATATGGCAGTCGCGTTCGATGAGATGAATGGCCTCGGCGAGGATCTCCGCCCGGCCTACCAGGAGCTCTCCCGCTGGCTCAAAGAGACGCCGCCGGATGCGCTCGAATATCGACGCCAGGAAGCGGAGCTCTTGTTCCGCCGGATCGGCATCACCTTCGCGGTCTATGGCGATGCCGAGGCCCAGGAGCGGCTGATCCCGTTCGACGTCATCCCCCGCATCATGTCGGCGACCGAGTGGACGCTGCTGGAGAAGGGCCTCAAGCAGCGCGTGCTCGCGCTCAACATGTTCTTGAAGGACATCTATCACGGCCGCGACATCCTGCGCGCCAACGTCATCCCCGAAGACCTGATCTTCCAGAACCCGGTGTTCAGGCCGGAGATGAACGGCCAGGACGTGCCGCACGACATCTACGTCCACATCGCCGGCATCGACATCATCCGCACCGATCCCGACAATTTCATCGTGCTGGAGGACAATGCGCGCACGCCGTCCGGCGTGTCCTACATGCTGGAAAACCGCGAGATCATGATGCGGTTGTTTCCGGACCTGTTCGCGCGGCACCGCGTCGCGCCGGTGGAGCGCTATCCGGACGAGCTGCTGTCGGCGCTGCGCTCGGTCGCGCCGCACAGCGCCTCCGCCGAGCCGACGGTCGCGCTGATGACGCCGGGCGTCTACAACTCGGCCTATTACGAGCACTCCTTCCTCGCCGACAAGCTCGGCATCGAGCTGGTCGAGGGGCGCGACCTCATCGTCAAGAACGATGAGGTGTTCATGCGCACCACCGAGGGGCTGAAGCGGGTCGACGTGATCTACCGCCGCGTCGACGACGATTTTCTCGATCCCCTCACCTTCCGGCCGGATTCCGCGCTCGGCGTGCCCGGACTGATGTCGGCCTACGCCGCCGGCAACATCACGCTCGCCAATGCGGTCGGCACCGGCATCGCCGACGACAAGGCGATCTATTCCTACATGCCCGACATCGTGAAGTTCTACCTCAGCGAGGAGCCGATTCTGAAGAACGTGCAGACCTGGCGCTGCCGCGAACCGCAGGATCTGTCCTATGTGCTCGACAACCTCGACGACCTCGTCGTCAAGGAGGTGCACGGCTCCGGCGGCTACGGCATGCTGATCGGCCCCGCCGCCACCAAGGCGACCATCGAGGCGTTCCGCGACAAGCTCAAGCGCGAGCCCGAGGGCTTCATCGCCCAGCCGACGCTGGCGCTGTCGACCTGTCCGACCTGCACCGACAAGGGGCTGGCGCCGCGCCACGTCGACCTCCGCCCGTTCGTGCTGACCGGCTCTAGCCACGCCACCATCGTGCCGGGCGGGCTGACCCGCGTCGCACTGAAGGAAGGCTCGCTCGTCGTCAATTCGAGCCAGGGCGGCGGCACCAAGGACACCTGGATACTGAGTGAGTAGTTGAAAGCATGCTGTCGCGCACCGCCGAAAACCTGTTCTGGCTGGCCCGTTACGTCGAACGCGCCGAATATCTGGCGCGCACCATCGATGCGACGTTGCGCGTCACCGCGCTGCCCGCGGCCTATGTCGGCAAGACCAACGAGTGGGATTCCGCACTGCTCACCGCCGGCGTCGGCGCGAGCTTCTACGATCACTATGAGGAAGCCAACGAGCGGAACGTCATCGAATATCTCTCCTTCTCGTCGGAAAATCCGTCCTCGATCAAGAACTGCATCGAGGCGGCGCGGCTCAATTCACGCTCGGTGCGCACCGCGCTGACGTCGGAGATGTGGGACACCATCAATTCGGCCTGGATCGAGCTGCAGGCGGTCTGGAACAAGGGTCCCGCCAACCGCGAGGAGCTGGCCAAATTCCTGCGCTTCGTGCAGGAGACCTCGCTGCGCTTCGACGGCTCGGCCTACCGCACCATGCTGCGCAACGACGCCTACTGGTTCTCGCGGCTCGGAGTCCATCTCGAGCGCGCCGACAACACCGCGCGGATTCTCGACGTGAAGTATCACATGCTCCTGCCCGAGGAGGAGCATGTCGGCGGCCCGCTGGATTACTATCAGTGGACCTCGATCCTGCGCTCGGTGTCGGCAACGACTGCCTATCACTGGGTCTACCGGGAAACCCTGAAGCCCTGGCTGATCGCCGATCTCCTGATCCTCAACGACACGCTGCCGCGCTCGCTCGCCAGCTGCTACAGCAACCTCGTGCGCAACCTCGACCAGATCGGGGTCGCCTATGGCCGCCAGGGCGCCTCGCAACGCCATGCCCGCGGCATCAGGAACCGGCTCGAGCACAGCAACATGGACGATATCTTCCAGCACGGCGTGCACGAATTCATCCAGGAATTCATCGCGGACAACTCACGGCTGGGTGAGATCATCACCAAACAGTACCTGATCTGACCGGTTTTAAGGCAAAATCTCGTCTTGGCCGGGCAAAAGCGCGAAGCGCGTCTTTGGTAACATAGGTGACCCGGCCATCCACGTCTTGCTTTCGCGGGCAATTGGGAAGAAAGACGTGGATGCCCGGAACATCTGGCGAAGACGCGCTTCGCGCTTTTGTCCGGGCATGACCATCCCAACTGCTGTTGATCGAACATGCGCCTGCGGATAGCCCATACCACCACCTATCGCTACGAGCCGGCGGCCTCGGGCGTGATCCAGATTCTGCGGATGACGCCCGGCAGCCATGACGGCCAGTATGTCGCGGATTGGCAGATCGACGTCTCGACCGATTCCCGGCTCGACACCCATGAAGATGCTTTCGGCAACGTCACCCATGTGCTGACGCATGGTTCGATCAGTGACCTCACGATTCATTGCGAAGGCCTGATCGAGACCCAAGACACCGGCGGTGTCCTGAAGGGCACCGACGAGCGGTTTCCGCCGAGCCTGTTCCTGCGCGCCACGCCACTGACCGACCTCAACCCGGCGATGACGGCCGCCGTGCGCGAGCTGCGCACCGAGGCCGGCGGCGACGTGCTCGGCTTCCTGCACGCGCTGATGGTGCAGATCTACGAGCACATGACCTTCGACGAGGACCCGACCAACAGCACCACCTCGGCTGCCGAGGCGTTCGCGCTGAAGCGCGGCGTCTGCCAGGACTACGCGCACATCCTGATCGCCTGTGCGCGCGCCGGCGGCGTTCCGGCGCGGTTCGTCTCCGGCCACTTCCTGCGCTCCGACGGCATGGTCAACCAGCAGGCCGGCCACGCCTGGGCCGAGGCCTTCGTGCCCGATCTCGGCTGGGTCGGCTTCGACGCCGCCAACGGCATCTGCACCACCGACGCCCATGCCCGCGTCGCGCTCGGCCTCGACTATCTCGGCGCCGCCCCGGTCCGCGGCACCCGCTATGGCGGCGGCAACGAGACGCTGACGGTCGCGGTCAAGGTCGACCAGGCCGGCCGCCCCGGACAGTGGCAGAGCCAGACGCAGTCGCAGGGCTGATCCCTCTCCGCGTCCGTCATTGCGAGCCAACGGGTCGCGCGAACGCGCGCCCCATGACAGGCTCCGCGAAGCAATCCATCTGACCGCTTACGGAAGCATGGATTGCTTCGTCGCTTCGCTCCTCGCAATGACGGCAGGGGTGCTATGATCGCTGCTGCAAACCACACCAGCGAGACAAGCCATGGCCACCGTAAAGCTGCTTTCCGACGACGAACTCCCGGCGGAGGCACGTGCCGTCTTCGACGACATCCGCAAGACCCGGAACTCGGACTTCATCAACAATTTCTGGCGCGCGCTCGCGCATGATCCGAAGACCCTGCGGCGGACCTGGGAGAGCATCAAGGAGGTGATGGCACCGGGCGCGCTCGATCCGAAGGTCAAGGAGATGCTCTACGTCGCCGTCTCGGTTGCCCATGGCTGCAGCTATTGCATTCACTCGCACACCGCGAGCGCCCGCGCCAAGGGCATGACCGACGCCGAATATCACGAAATGCTGGCGATCGTCGGCATGGCCGCCGAGACCAACCGGCTGGTCACGGCGCTCGGCGTGCCCGTCGACGAGGCCTTCCTCGTCAATGCACCTGCGGGACAAAGCCAGGAGCCGTGACCACCCTGCCTGTCTCGCGAATGAGTGATGTCACGAAATGCGCTCAATGTCGGATTTGAGGACAACCAGGAAACGGGCAGCTTCGCCGCCCGTCACCACCCGATGATCGAAGGTCAGCGATAGCGGCAGCGTGCGTCGGACCGCAACCTGCCCCCGAAGCGCGACCACGCGCTCCGAAATCCGCCCGGCGCCGACGATCGCCGTCTGCGGCGGCACGATGATGAGATTGGCAAACCGGCCTCCGATCATGCCGAAGTTCGACAACGTGATCGTCGCACCGCGCAGGTCCTCCGGGGGTATCGCGCGCGCGATTGCGTCGGCGCGCAGACGGTCGAGTCCGGCCCGCAGGTCCGATACGCTCCGCTCCGCGACATTGCGCAGCACGGGAACGATCAGGCCGCCGCCGGTGTCGACGGCGATGCCAAGATCGATGCGCTCGATCAGGCGCCGTTCTTCCGTACCGGAATGATACCAGGCATTGAGCGCGGGCTCTGCCTTGCAGGCAGCGGCGATCGCCCGCGCCAGGCGGATTGTCACGTCCTCGCCCTGCCGCCAATCGTCGATGTCCGCTTCATCGGTGACCGTCGCGGGGACGATTTCCGCATGCGCGGCCGTCATGCGCTGGGCCATCGCGCGGCGCAAGCCGCGCAGCGGCTCGGCGGGTCCGCCGTGAGACATCCGCTTGGCCGCCCTCTCGACATCGGCTCGCGTGATGGTGCCGCCGGGCCCGGTCGCCTCGACGAGATCGAGCGCGACGTCAAGCTTGCGCGCAAGGGCGCGCACTGCCGGAAACACTTGGGCTGCCTGCCCGCTCGGCTCCGAAGCAGTTGCTGGCGCCGGCCGTTGCTCGCCGGTGCCGAGCTCGCCCACAATCGTGCCGGTGTCCTGCCCGGCGTCCTCGGCAAACTCGACGAGCGGCGCGCCGACCTTCACGATATCGCCCTTGGCACCGAACAGGCGCGCGATGCGCCCACTCGACGGCGCCGGTATCTCGACCACCGCCTTGTCGGTCTCTACCGAAACGAGCGGCTGATCGGTCACGACGTGATCGCCCTCGTTGACGTACCAGGTGACGATCTCAGCTTCTTCAAGACCTTCACCAAGGTCCGGCAACGTAAACTGGTGCATGGCACAAGGTCCGTCGGTATTCAGTTGTACTGGTGCGCCTTTCGCGCTGCGGTCACGATGCGTCCGACCGACGGCATGTAGCGTTGCTCGAGGCGGGCCATCGGAATGATCGTGTCGTAACCGGTGACGCGGGTCACGGGTGCGAGCAGCGAGGATAGTCCGCGCTCGGCGATCATGGCTGCGATCTCCGCGCCAAATCCGCCGGTGTGCGCGGCCTCGTGCACGATGACGCAGCGCCCGGTCTTTGCGACCGACCTGAGCACGGTGTTTTCATCGTAGGGCTTGAGCGTGGCGAGGTCGATAACCTCGGCAGCGATGCTCTCGTCGGCGAGCGCGTCCGCTGCGACCATCGTTTCCTTCAGCATCGCCCCCCAGCTGATCAGCGTCACGTCGCGACCTTCCCTCTCGACAAAGGCGCGATCCATCGGCAGGGCTTCGCCGTTGTCCTCGACTTCGCCTTTCACGGCGCGGTACAACCGCGTCGGCTCCAGGAACACCACCGGATCGGGATCGCGGATCGCGGCGAGGAGAAGTCCATAGGCGCGCTCCGGCGACGAAGGCATCACGACACGCAAGCCCGGAATGTGAGCCAGCATCGCCTCAGTGCTCTCGGAATGATGCTCGGGTGCGCGAATGCCGGCACCATGCGGCGTGCGCAGAACCATCGGACAAGCGAGCCGTCCCTGGGTACGGTTGCGCATCCGTGATGCGTGGTTCACCAGCTGATCGAGACAGGGATAGATAAATCCCATGAACTGGATTTCGCCGACCGGCTTCAGTCCCTGCGCGGCCATGCCGACGCAAAGCCCGCTGATCAGGAGTTCGGCAAGCGGCGTATCGAGGACGCGCTCCGGACCGAAGCGCTCCTGCAAGCCGACGGTCGCGCGGAAGACGCCGCCATTGACGCCGACATCCTCGCCGAGCACGACCACATCGGGATCATCCGCCATCGCGCGGCCGAGCGCCAGATTGATGGCTTCGACCAACGTGAGTTCAGGCATCGTCTTCTCCCGCGAGTTCGCGACGCTGCGCGGCATACGCCTCGGGCAGATCGGCATAGAGGTTGTCGAACATGGTTTCTGCTCGGCGCGGCGGCGTCTTCAGATAGCGCTCCACCGCCGCCTCGATGCGCTCATGGCACTCGGCGGCAAGCCGCTCCTCGTCCGCCTTGGTCCACATCTTCTGACCCACAAGATAGGACCTGAGGCGCGCGATCGGCTCTTCCTTCCAATGCGCCTGGACCTCCTCGGCCGAACGATAGCGCAATGCATCATCTGACGTCGTGTGATCGCCGAGCCGATAGGTGACCGCTTCGATGAAGTGAGGGCCCTTGCCGTCGCGGGCAGCGGCAATGGCCTCCTCGGCCGCGGCGCGCATCGCCACCACGTCACTCCCGTCCACCTGCTCGCCGCCGAACCCGGCGCCGATGGCCTTCTGCGCCAGCGTCTCGGAACCCGTCTGCAGACGCAACGGCACCGATATGGCCCATTGATTGTTGGTGGCGACGAACACGAGCGGCAATTTGTGAACGCCGGCGAAATTCATGGCCTCGTAGACATCGCCTTTCGAGGTGGCGCCGTCGCCGAACATGCAGACGGCCACGCGCGGCTCCTTGCGCAACTTCAGGGCGTAGGCAACGCCGGCGGCATGCGGCGCCTGTGATCCGACGGGAACACAGAACGGGAAATCGTGCACCGGACCGCAGAATTGATTGCCGCGTTCATCGCCGCCCCAGAACAGCAGGATCTCCTCCAGCGCGACGCCACGCCAGAGCAACGCGCCGTTGTCGCGATAGGAAGGCAACAGAACGTCGTCCTCCCGCATCGCACTCGCGATGCCGACCGACACCGCCTCCTGGCCGAGCGAAATGGCATAGGTTCCCAGCCGACCCGTGCGCTGCAATGCAACAGCCTTTCGGTCGAACAGACGCAAGAGCACCATCGACCGGTAAAGTTCGACCAGCAGCTTGGCATTGGCGGCGAAGGCAGGAAGCGGCCGCTCTATCGAGCCGTCGGGCGCGAGGTAATTGCGGCGGCGCACCTCAAAGCGCGCAATGACGGGGAGCTCTTCGCTTGCTCTCTTGCTGGCCACGCCCTCGCTCCTGGAGCGGTTCTGCGTCCCACGTTGTGCTATTTGGTGCTCGAGCTGCGACGATGCAATACTGGGGCAACTTCGCTCTTGACGCCTGCGTCGGCATGGAAGCAGCGCCGCAATAGCGGTATAAGAGAACATGGCAAATGGTCAGGTTGTCCTCGTAACAACTGCGCCGTTGGACGGCGGCCCGCCTGTTCGCTCGGTCTTCTTCGTGGCTGAAGGAGACGCGGCAAGGGCCACGGCGATCATTGCGGACATGATGGCCCCGAATGAAACGGTCGAAGCACTGGGGCCGCTTCCCGAAGCGGCTGTGAAAGCGCTCGGACTGAAACCCGGCGACTACACCCACACCTGACTTTCACCAGATGGCGCTTCCGATCACAACACGGGGAGCCTCTTTCTCCGACAAACGACATGGCGTAATCTGCATCGAGCTGCCCTTTGCGACGGGACGGGCCGACGTCGCCGTTTGAAGGAACGGGCAGCGGTCAGGCCGTCGGCAGGCATCGCACTCTGAAAGCAGCGCCTGCCTTATGTGGCGCTCCCTCAACTACAACATGAAGCAGGTTGGCCTGCCGCGCGCGCGGCAGACAAGGGCAGTGCTTAACCCTTGGAGGACGACATGGCGACATTCATATTGAGGATCGACTGGACCGACCAAGGAATTCGTAATGTCAAGGAAGCTCCCAAGCGCAGCCGAGCGGCGAAAGAACTCGCCAAGACGCTAGGTGTCGAAATCAAGGAGGTCTATCTCACCTCCGGCGAGCATGACATCCTTCTCCTCGCCGAAGCGCCGCTCGGCGACAACATCACAAAACTCGCGCTTGCCCTCAGCTCTCTGGGAAACATACGGACTTGCACCTCACGGGCCTGGCCCGAGGCGGAATGGACCAAGCTGATATCCGAGCTCCCGTAGCTACGTCGGATATCCCGATGGATCTCTAGGCGGCCTGACTGACGGGCGCCGTCGCAAACTTGCCCCCGGCGATCGGCGCGTGAGTTACGAAGCGCACGAGGGCGACGGCGCACGTCGTCGCCCTCGGGCCACCACGCGTTACTTGTCCAGCCAGACATCCTCGAAACGCAGATTGTTGTATTGGCTGTTGTCGTGCGGATGGAAATTCTTCACGTAGGGCTGCCAGCAATTGCCGGCCGATGAGTGCAGGATGACCGGCCGCGCGGCGTCGTCGACCAGCAGGCGCTCGATGCCGAACACGATCTTGCGGCGCTTGTCCTTGTCGACCTCGCGCGACTGCGCCGCCAGCAGCTTGTCGACTTCGGCGTTGCAGTACTGGGTGTAGTTGCGCTCGGAGTTGCAGGAATAGTTCTCGACCAGATTGCCGTCGGGATCGTCGACGCTGACGCCGGTGACATTGAGGCCGATGGTATAATCCTTGCGCTGCAACCGCGAGTACCAGCGCGGCGTATCCAGAATGTCGAGCTCGGCGACGATGTAGATCTTCTTGAGCTGGTCGGCGAGAATCACCGCCGGGTCGCGATAGGTCGGCAGATTGCGGGTCTGGATCTTGATCGACAGCGGCTTGGCATCGCTGTAGCCGAGCTTCTGCATGACCGCCTGAGCTTCGGCGAGGTTCTTCTCGGTATCGGGCCCGTAGTCCATCAGTGTCGACAGGATCTCCGGCGGCATGCCCCACTCGCCTTCGGGCTTGGCCTGCATCGCGCCGCCGAGCCGGCCGGTGCCCTCGAACAGGATGCTGTTGAAGGCCTTGCGATCCAGCGCCAGCGACATCGCCTTGCGGATCTCCGGATTGTCGAACGGCGGATTGACGCGATTGACCAGAAGATTGATCTGCAGATTGGTCGAGGTCATCTCGCAGATCGCGTTCGGCGCCCGCGCCTTGACGTCCTTCATCAGGGGAATGCTGACGTCGGACGGAAAGGTGATGTCATAGTCGCCGGTCGCGAACGCCAGCATGCGCGTGGCGCGGCTGTCGATCGAGCGCACCGTGATCTCGTCGAGATTCGGCCGGTCCTTCTTGAAGTAATCGGGGTTACGGATCAGACGAATGGAGTCACCGCGCCGGAACTCGACGAACTTGAACGGCCCGGTGCCGACCGGCTTGGTGCGCATCACCTGCTGCGGCACGTGGCAGGGATAGACCACCGAGAAGGCGCTGGCGAGCAGCGCCAAGAGGCCGGGCTGCGGCTCGGTCAGCTCGAAGGTCGCCTCATCCTCGCCATTGACGCTGACATCCCTGAGCTTCGAGTACCAGACCTTGCGCGGGTTGCGCTTGAAGTCCTGGGTCTCGCTCTTGCCGATCAGCATCCGCCAGGTGCATTGCACATCCTTGGCCGTGAACGGCTGGCCGTCATGCCACTTCACGCCGTGCCGCAGCTTGAAGGTAAGCTTCGTGTTGGTCTGGTCCCACGACCAGCTCTCGGCGAGATCGGGGATCACGGTGTCGATCGATTCGTGCACCTTGGCCGGATCGAAGACCACGAGGTTGTTGAAGACCGCCGCGAACGGCATCACCGAGGCGATGGTGGATTCCTCGAGCAGCGAGGTCGAGGGCGGATTGTCATTGTGATAGAGCCGCAGCGTGCCGCCCTTCTTCTGCGCCGATGCAGGACTCGCGGCCATCGCCGCGAGTCCCAATGCCACGATGCGCACGGCCAGTTTGAACGACATTCCCGCCTCCCGAAATTTCTTGTTGTCGTCGGTTGCAGGCAGTCGAGCACAACACCCCGCCCCTCGCAACGACGCGAGGCCAAGATCATTGCCGGCTGCGCGCAACGCAGAGCGAGACCGGAATGCGCCCCGCAACCTGGACGGCTGGGACAGGTGCCGGCCATCGCTCGGTCGTCCCGCCCCTCTTTGACGGGCCACGGCGTCTGCCGTCAGGGGGAATTGGGGTTGGATGCATCCGCGAAATTGGCTACTAGTTTCCGGCCGAGAAACTCGGACCGTCTGAGGACTTGAAATGACCTATTGCTGCGGAATTCTGGTGCGCGACGGGCTCGTCATGATCGCCGATACCCGCACCAATGCCGGCCTCGACAACGTCTCGACCTTCCGCAAGCTGCACATCTTCGAAAAGCCCGGCGAGCGCATCATGGCGATCGCCAGCGCCGGGAATCTCGCGATCAGCCAGTCGGTGCTGTCGACCCTGACCGAGGGCATGGAAAATCCGGACACCGGCGAGCTCGAAACGCTGATGAACGCGCCGACCATGTTCCAGGCGGCGCAGCGGATCGGCCGCGCCATCCGCTCGGTGCACGCCACCGAGGGCGATGCGCTGCGCGCCGAGGATATCTCGTTCGACGTCTCGTTCCTGTTCGGCGGCCAGATCAAGGGCTCGCGGATGCGCCTGTTCATGGTCTACACCGCCGGCAACTTCATCGAATGCACCACCGACACGCCATACCTGCAGATCGGCGAGCACAAATACGGCAAGCCGGTGCTCGACCGCGCCATGCATTACGACGTCGAGCTCTACGAGGCGCTGAAGACCGGGCTGATCTCGATGGATTCGACGATGCGCTCCAACCTCGGCGTCGGCCTGCCGATCGACGTCTTGGTGGTGCGCACCGACGCCTGCGAGGCCGATCTCAACCACCGCATCGAGGCCGGCGAGCCCTATTTCCACGACCTGCGCTCGCGCTGGTCGGCAGCGCTGCGCGCAGCGCACCAGAACATTCCACGCCCACCCTACAAGAACGAAACCGAAGCAAAAACCAAGTAAGAGGAAACTCGGATGACTGAGGCAACCAGCAAGATCGCACTCGTGACCGGCGCCGGCACCGGCGTCGGACGCGCCGCGTCGCTCGCTTTGATGGACAAGGGCTACACCGTGGTGCTCGCCGGGCGCCGCATGGAGATGCTGGAAGAGACCGCCAAGCTCGGCCCCGCCGGCAAGAGCCTGTGCGTGTCGGCCGACATGGCCAACCCGGCCGCGATCGCCGCGCTCTTCGACAAGGTGAAGGCGACCTATGGCCGGCTCGACGTGCTGTTCAACAACGCCGGCATGGGCGCTCCGCCGGTGAACTTCGAGGACCTGCCGCTCGAGCAGTGGCAGGCCGTGGTCAACACCAACCTGACCGCGCCGTTCCTGTGCACCCAGCACGCCTTCCGCATCATGAAGGACCAGAAGCCGCGCGGCGGCCGCATCATCAACAACGGCTCGATCTCGGCGCACGCGCCGCGGCCGTTCTCTGCCGCCTACACCTCGACCAAGCACGCCATCACCGGCCTCACCAAAGCCTCCAACCTCGACGGCCGCATGTATGACATCGCGGTCGGCCAGGTTGATATCGGCAACGCCGCGACCCCGATGACCGACCGCATGGTCAACGGCCCCGGCGTGCTGCAGCCGGACGGCACCACCAAGCACGAGCCGCGCATGGACGCCAAGGCAGTCGGCGATGCCGTCGCCTACATGGCGGGCCTGCCGCTCGACGCCAACGTGCTGTTCATGACTGTGATGGCGACCAAGATGCCGTTCGTGGGCCGGGGCTGATCTGCCCCTTCCCCCGCTTGCGGCAGGGCTATCACGACGGCCGGCCGGGCTTGTCCCGGCCGACCGTCGCCGGGGCGCGCTGCCAAAATATCGAAAACAACCCCATGCAAAGTAGCCAGTAGGCTGCCGGCGCTCGACGCGGCAACTTGACACGCCGGGCAAATCAGGGGTACTTTTCCATTATTCCGAAATCTCTCCCTCGCCTTGGCGAAGTGAATCCAGAGCCACAATCAACTGTCATTGCGAGCGAAGCGAAGCAATCCATCGATCCCCGCGGGGAAAGATGGATTGCTTCCTCGCAATGACGGGTGGCGAGAGCAGCCCTACTCCAGCTTCTCCACGTCCCGCAGCGCCGGGAACAGCTTCATCCAGAGCAGCGCGACCGCGACCGTGGCGACGCCGCCGAGCACGGCCGACGGCACGGTGCCGAGCAGCGCCGCGGTGACGCCGCTCTCGAACTGGCCGAGCTGGTTCGACGCGTTGATGAACAGGAAGTTCACCGCGCCGACGCGGCCGCGCATCTCGTCGGGGGTGGCGAGCTGCACCAGCGAGAAGCGGATCACGACGCTGATCGTGTCCGCGGCGCCGAGCACCGCGAGCGCGAAGGCCGACAGCCACATCCAGTGCGACAGCGCGAACACCACCGTCGCAACGCCAAACACGATCACCGCCTGGAACATCCGCATGCCGACGCGGCGGTTGATGGTGTGCCGCGCCAGCACCATCGTCATCAAGAGCGCACCGACCGCGGGCGCGGCGCGCAGGATGCCGAGACCGAGCGGGCCGGCTTGCAGGATATCGCGCGCATAGATCGGCAGCAGCGCGGTGACGCCGCCGAACAGCACCGCGAACAAGTCGAGCGAGATGGTGCCGAGGATCGCCGGATTGCGGCGAACGAAGGTGACGCCGGCAAACAGATCGTCCGACGACCCGCCGTTCTTCACCGGCGCCTGCTGCAACCGGCCGATGCCGCCGGTGAGCAGCGCGCCGAACAGCCAGAACACCATCATGATGCCGTAGGGCGCACTCGGCATCAGGGCATAGGCGAAGCCGCCGAGCGCGGGTCCGGTGATGGTCGCGAGCTGCGCCGCGCCGCTCGAGATCGCGGTCGCCCGCTGCAGCGAGCCTTGCGGCGCGATCAGCGGCAACAGCGCGGCGGTCGCCGGACTCTCGAACGCGCCGGCGATCCCGAGCACGAAAGTCGCGACGAAGATCTGGATCTCCGAGATGGTGCCGGCAAAGGTGCTTGCGGCGAGAAACAATGCGGTCAGCGCCTCCGCGATCTGGCAGGCCTGCACGACGCGCTTGCGCTCGAAGCGGTCGGCGGCGTGGCCGGCGACGAACACCAAGAGCGCCGTCGGCAGAAACTGCACCAGTCCGACCATGCCGAGGTCGAACGCGCTGCCGGTCAGATCATAGATCTGCCAGCCGATCGCCACCGCGCCGATCTGGCTGGAGAAGCGCGACAGGCTGCGCGACGACAAGAAGAACAGGAAAGGTCTGTGGCCGAGCAGATCGCGGGCGCCGGCCGGCGTGGCGGAGGACATGGATGATTGCGTGGCCGAGCGCCTGCAACTTGTCAATGGCGACCAGCTGAACGCGCAACAGCATTGCGCTGCGCGAGGCCCCTGCCCATAATCGCGTGAGTGTTCTTGGGGGCGTGATGCTGCAGTTGCAATCGGCGTTCGGGGTGGTGGCGTTGCTCTTGATCGCCTGGGCGCTGAGCGAGAATCGCTTGAAGGTGTCGCTGCGTCAGGCGGCGATCGGGCTTGCCGTCACGATCGTCACGGCGCTGGTGCTGATCAAGGTGCCGCTGGTGACGCAGGCTTTCGGCGCGATCAATGACGCGGTCGGCACGATCGCGGCCGCGACGCGCGCCGGCACCGCCTTCGTGTTCGGCTATGTCGGCGGCGGCCCGGCGCCATTCGATCCCAAGGCACCGGGCTCGGATTTCATCCTCGCCTTCCAGGCGCTGCCGATCGTGCTGGTCATGAGCGTGCTGACGACGCTGTTGTTCTATTGGCGCGTGCTGCCGCCCGTTGTGCGCGGCATGGCCTGGCTGCTCGAACGCACGCTCGGCGTCGGCGGCGCAGTCGGGCTCTCGACCGCGGCCAACATCTTCCTCGGCATGGTCGAAGCGCCGCTCTTCATCCGCCCCTATCTGGCGCAGCTCACCCGCAGCGAATTGTTTCTGGTGATGACCGGCGGCATGGCCGGGATTGCCGGCACCGTGCTGGTGCTGTACGCCACGCTGCTCGCGCCGCTGATCCCGGATGCGGCCGCGCATTTCGTCATCGCCTCGGTGCTCGGCGCGCCGGCCGCAATTTTGGTGAGCCTGATCATGGTGCCGGAAACCTCGGACAAGCGCACCGGCGGATCGCTCGACAATCCCGATATCCAGGTGTCGTCGACGATGGACGCCATCGTGAAGGGCACGGCCGCGGGGCTCGAGCTCTTGATGAACATCATCGCGATGCTGCTGGTGCTGGTTGCGCTGGTGTATCTGGCGAACGCGATCATCGGCCTGCTGCCGGAGATCGGCGGCGCGAAGATTTCGTTGCAGCGCCTGCTCGGCTACGTCATGGCGCCGGTGTGCTGGCTGATGGGCCTGCCCTGGCCGCAGGCGATCACGGCGGGGAGCCTGATGGGCTCCAAGACCGTGCTGAACGAGCTGATCGCCTATGTCGACCTGTCGAAGCTCGGCCCCGACGCGCTCGATCCGCGCTCGCGGCTGATCATGCTCTACGCGATGTGCGGCTTTGCCAACTTCGCCAGCCTCGGCATCATGATCGGCGGCCTCGGCATCATGGCGCCCGAGCGGCGCGACGAGATCAACGCGCTCGGGCTGAAGTCGATCGTCTCGGGCACGCTGACGACCTGCCTGATGGGCGCGATCGTGGGGGCGATGACGTCCCCGACCTAACGGCCGGCGTGATCCACTCCACCCACCTCCTTGATGAAGGCGAACAGCAGCGCGCCGAGCCGAACCGGCTGCTCCTGTTGGATCCAGTGACCGGCGCCGTCGATCAGTTCGATGTCACCCATCCTCGTCGCCGCCTTGGTCCTCATCAGATCGAGCGCGCCCGGCGCCGCATAGGTGCCCCAATCGCTTGTCCCGCCGATGAAGAGCGACGGGACATCAATCGTCTTGCCCGAGAACAGGCGCAACTCAGCGTTCAGGTCAGGATCGGAAAAGACGCGATAGGCCTGCAAGGCACCTTGAAATCCGGTGCGGCCATACTCCTCCGTGTACACGGCAAGCTCCGGCTCGGTGAGCCATTTGCAGGCCGAGACCTCGGCGGCGGAAGGTTGGAATGGAGCGACGGTCTGCGGCATCGTCTGGCCGAGATCCATCACGTAATAGGTCGGCATTCGTGCGAGTTCTGTGGCGGTTGGCGCCTGCAACGGATGCGGCTTGTTTCCCGGCCAGTCAGCGCTCTTGACGTGGAAGAATGCACGTAGAAACGCGTGCAGACCTTGAGGGGGGTGCCACAAGTCATCGTTGGCCTGCCGTGTGGTCAGGTATTGCTGATAATGCTGTCTCGGCGGATCGAGCGCCGCCAGCGCGGCGGCTAACTTTTGATTTCCAGTGTTCGGTTGAACCGACGATGGCTCGCTGTCCGCAATGTTGAACGGAAACGCAGGCGGACCGGGAAACGGTGCGCTCATCAGCACCACCGAGGGAAAGACGTCGGGTCGGGCGAGCGCACAATAGGCCGCCACAGGCGAGCCGAAGTCGTGCCCGACGAGCATTGCCGTACGCCGATATCCCAACGCCAAAACCAATCCGAGGGCGTCACGCGTCATGTTCAAGAGGCTGAAGGGCCCGAGCGGGGCGTCATAGCCGTGCATCCAACCGGTGGTGCGGCCAAAACCCCGCTGGTCGGGCGCTACGACGTGATAGCCGGCATCAGCCAGAATTGGGATCAAGTGTCGCCAGCCATAAGCCAGATCCGGAAAGCCGTGCAGAAGCAGCGCGAGCGGCCGGCCGGGGCTTTCGTAGCCGGCCTCGAGAATATAAACATCGAGGCCGTTGACCCCATGGATCATGCGCGAGCGGACCCCCTCGGGAAGCGTGCCCCCGCGATATGTTGATGCGGTCAAATCAGCTCCTCCCATGGGGGTTGCGCGGACCGGTCGAATGAAGCCGCAACGAGGCTGGCTGCGCCCATCGCCAGGACGACTCGTCGGGATGGTTCCGAGCTTGGGATTAGGTCGAGCGGCATCACCGGACCCATTCTATGGTGATCGCCATAGTATGGCGATCACCATAGCGACGTCAAGCGAAACGTATTAGGTTGGCGGCATGCCACGTAAGACTGATGCCCGCGCTCGAGCGATTGCCACGGCCGAACGACTGTTTCGCATCCAGGGCTACACTGCGACGGGACTGACCCAGATCATTGAAGAAAGCGGTGCTCCCAAAGGATCGTTCTACTTTCACTTTCCACGCGGCAAGGCACAGCTCGCAGAAGAAGCGATCGATCATTACGTCGCGAGCAGGATTGCTGTGTTGCGAAATATCTCGGCGAATACGACGGGTGATGCCCTGAATTTTATCCAGCAGATTTTCGGCACATTCGCCGCCGAAATGGTCGCCTCAGATTTCCAGTATGGATGTCTCATGCAGAATCTGGCGAATGAGCTGCCCGCGCTCGACGCTGAACTGACCAGACGGGTGGCGCGCGGATTTGTGGATTCGACCGAGATTATTGCCGAACATTTCAGGGGATGCGGTTTCGCTCCCGCCCGCGCATCCTCGACCGCCGCCGCCTTGGTCGCCGCCCTCGAAGGCGCGCGAACCATCGCCCGCCTGGAACGCACGCCGGCCATATTCGAGGCGCTGGCGGAAGTCAGTGTCCAGAGGCTGTGTGTCCCCACGTCATTCCCCGGTGAGCAATTGCGCACCGGGGAATGACGGCAAGAACGGAGCGCAACGCGGGGCCATCCAAGTTGCGTGCGCGTCCCGGATTTCGCTTCACTCCGTCCGCACCACGAAACGCGTCGTACCCGGGCCTGACCCGGCATCCATCAAAACTGAAAGGTCCTTGCGAAATAGGATCAATGGCCGGGTCAAGCCCGGCCATGACGACTGCGCTGGAGCCTACGCCTTCAGCTCCACCGTCTTGAACTCGGCCGGCAGGATCACCTCCAGCAGTTCGACGTCGTCGGAGTAGTCCAGGATCATGTGCCGGATGCGCGGAGGCTGGGTCCAGGCGCTGCCTTGCTGCATCAGCGTCTCGCCCTCGCCTTCCATGTAGGTCTTCACCCAGCCCTTGAGCACATAGACCATCTGGAAGTCGACGTCGTGGAAGTGCAGCTTCGACACTTCATCGGGATTGCACGGTCCCTGCAGCCGGATGACGTGGGCCTGCGCGAGACCATGCGAGGCCGCGGCGATGCCGAGGTCGCGGTACTTGGCATAGGCGCGCAGCCCGTCGGCCTTGAAGTCCTCTTCGCGGTGATGGCTGATCGCAACGCGCTGCTTCGGCCGCGCCTTGGTTGCAGCCTTCGGCGCGCTCTTCTTGGCCGCCGAGACGCGTGCCTTCGATTTGATGGTCTTGCGCGCGGACGATTTCCCAGACGTCTTCTTGGCGCCCGCGCCGAGCCCCGACCATTTCTTCCTCACCGCGGTCTTGGCTGCCGATCTTGATGCCGTCTTCTTGGCCATTGTTTCGCCTCCCGTCTTTTTGTGACGGACGAAGGCTAACACAAGTCGCGCGCCGCGAGGCGAGCAAAGGCGCAGCGCGCGCTTTTGCCCCCTTGCCCGCTCAATGCAGCCGGAACACGCCGTCGACGGCACGCAGCTCAGCCGGCTTGACCAGCTTGGAATGCGCCACCGTCACCGAAAACAGCGGGCCTTCGAGCTTCGCCTGCCAGAACGCGAGGAAATCCTGCAGCGCCGGAAATTTCGGAAACAGGTCGTAGTTCTGCCAGACATAGGTCTGCAGCAACGAGGGGTGATCCGGCATCCGATAGAGGATTTGCGCCGTCGTCAGCCCGTACCCCAGCAACTGCTTCCGGAAATCGTCGGAAACAACCCCACCAACTCGCGAGACCATGCCAACCTCCTGTGACGGAGCGCATTCACGTGATGGCCGACCTCCCCGCCGGACCACCGGCAATGGATGCGCTCACATGAGAGAAATGTGACGCACGCGACTAACCCATCTCAAGCCTAAATGTTTAATAGGTTGTTGAAATTTCTTGCGTTGGCAGCAGCTTACCGCATCTGCTAATAGCCCCGGCGCCCCCTTTGGCGGCATTAAGGATGCCGAAACGATCGTGGCAGGCGACACTCGCGAGTGCCAATTTTTCTGCTAGAGGCACTTGCCCGCCGCCAAGGCTTGGCCTATCTCCAGCAAAGCCAGTCTGGCACTCGCTAGGCTGGACTGCTAACACTCCAAAATCCAAAGCATCTTCAAATATTAGGAGGCCTGCATGAATTTCCGTCCGCTTCACGACCGCGTCGTGGTCAAGCGAATCGACGCTGAAGAGAAGACAGCTGGCGGCATCATCATTCCCGACACAGCCAAGGAAAAGCCATCGCAGGGCGAAGTCGTCGCGGTTGGCCCAGGCGGCCGTGACGAGACCGGTAAGCTGATTCCGATCGATATCCAGGTCGGCGATCGGGTGCTGTTCGGAAAGTGGTCAGGCACCGAGGTCAAGGTCGACGGTCAGGAGCTGTTGATCATGAAGGAGAGCGACATTATGGGCGTTCTCACCGATGTGTTTTCGACGAAGAAGGCCGCCTAGTCCAGCGCTCCACATCCATTCAGCCCTTGACGAACGCCTTGCCCCGGGCGCGTCGAAGGATGAGAGACTAAACTGAGGAATTTCGATTATGTCAGCCAAGGAAGTCAAGTTCGGCGTAGAAGCGCGAGACCGCATGTTGCGCGGTGTCGACATTCTCGCCAACGCCGTGCAGGTCACCCTCGGTCCAAAGGGCCGCAACGTGGTGCTCGAGAAGTCGTTCGGCGCCCCCCGCATCACCAAGGACGGCGTCGCCGTCGCCAAGGAGGTGGAGCTCGAGGAGAAGTTCGAGAACATGGGTGCCCAGATGGTGCGCGAGGTGGCGTCGAAGGCGGCGGATGCTGCCGGCGACGGCACCACCACCGCGACCGTGCTTGCGGCTGCCATTGTGCGCGAAGGCGCCAAGTCGGTCGCCGCCGGCATGAACCCGATGGATCTGAAGCGCGGTATCGACCTCGCGGTCGAAGCTGTCGTTGCGGACCTCCAGAAGAACTCGAAGAAGGTCACCTCGAACGAGGAGATCGCCCAGGTCGGCACCATTTCGGCCAACGGCGATGCCGAGATCGGCAAGTTCCTCGCCGACGCCATGAAGAAGGTCGGCAACGAGGGCGTGATCACGGTCGAGGAAGCCAAGTCGCTCGAGACCGAGCTCGACGTCGTCGAGGGCATGCAGTTCGACCGCGGCTACATCTCGCCCTACTTCGTCACCAACGCCGACAAGATGCGCGTCGAGATGGACGACGCCTACATCCTGATCAACGAGAAGAAGCTCTCCTCGCTGAACGAGCTGCTGCCGCTGCTCGAGGCCGTGGTGCAGACCGGCAAGCCGCTGGTCATCGTCGCCGAAACGATCGTCAACGGAAGTGGCAAGAAGGCCGACATCGACGCCCGGATTGCCCAGATCAAGGCGCAGATCGAGGAGACCACCTCGGACTACGACCGTGAGAAGCTGCAGGAGCGTCTCGCCAAGCTCGCGGGCGGCGTCGCGGTGATCCGCGTCGGCGGCGCGACCGAGGTCGAGGTGAAGGAGCGCAAGGATCGCGTTGATGACGCGATGCACGCGACCCGCGCGGCCGTCGAGGAAGGCATTCTCCCGGGCGGCGGCGTCGCCCTGCTCCGTGCCTCCGAGCATCTCAAGGGCCTGCGCACCACAAACGACGACCAGAAGACCGGCGTCGAAATCGTGCGCAAGGCGCTGTCTTGGCCGGCTCGGCAGATCGCGATCAACGCCGGTGAAGATGGCTCGGTCGTGGTCGGTAAAGTCCTGGAGAAGGATCAGTACTCTTACGGCTACGACGCGCAGACCGGCGAGTACAGCAACCTTGTCTCCAAGGGCATCATTGACCCGACCAAGGTCGTGCGCATCGCAGTCCAGAACGCCTCCTCGGTGGCGGCGCTGCTGATCACGACAGAAGCGATGGTTGCCGAGTTGCCGAAGAAGATCGCGCCCGGTCCCGCGATGCCTCCGGGCGGCGGCATGGGCGGCATGGACTTCTGATCCCTCTCTTAAAGATTCGACAGGCAGAACCCTGGCAGCAATGCCGGGGTTTTCTTCGGCCAAGCTTGCACCAGGGAGCCATTGCCAGCCCGAAGTGGATTAGCGGTTGGCCCCCGAGAACGCCAACGCCGAAGCCATCAAGCCGTTTAATTAGCGGTGATCCGGCTCAGACCTAAGTTGGTAAGTCCGACTTTTCTCCCGACCCCTTGGTCTTCGAACGGATCGGCTTCCGACATGACGGTGGGTAAACCTGCGAGATATACTGTAGAATTGCGCTGATCGAGCGCGAGTTGAATTCACCGATTCAACGAAGCATATCAATGACGTCCCATGAGCGATAATTATTGGATCCCTCATTCCGCGCATGATGCAGAAGCGATCGCACCTGCCTACCGCTCGACGGCGCCGATGACGAGCAGCTTCGCGGGCTATCAGAATTTTTTCCGATCTCGCAGACCAAAACGCCGAGGGTCAGGGGCCAACGGAGCCGCTGAGGAACGGTGCAGCTTAGGATTAAGATACCTAGGAAGCCTGGGTTCCTCGCTGAGATTCACACGTGTTATTTTTCCGAAGCTCTATTCGTCCCTAATGATCCCGCGTGTGGTAGGCGATCGCTTGCCGGCCCCAGAAAACGGTTTGGTGCTCTCGGTTGCGCCGATCGGTCCGGAAATGAAACGCGAGGAATTCACGACCGTCCGCTATTTTTTTCGATCGCTCATTGCTTGTAGATCAAGCTAGCTTGTCAGCTACGGTTTTCATCGAACGACTTAGCGGCAATTTTCGCCGATGGTAGCCGTAGATCCGAACATCTTCGCGGATCTGCTCGCTAACCGAACGCACCACACGTTTCTTCCGCCAGTTTCTGTTGAGATCGATCGGAATGGAATTGCCTCGAGGAACGACGAGAAGGTCGTTCCGTTCGTTCAAGTAGACGTCGTACATGAAAGTCCTCGCTCAGGGTCAGCATAGGCCAAAGCTCCGGCCTATTGGTGACTTGGGCGACACAGTCTGAAGAAAGCCGAAGAGGGCGCCTTGCTCTCGGAATGTCGCGGCTAGGAGGGACGATTTCTGCTTCATCTAGAAAGCAGGGACAAAGCCGAAAGAAACTCCGGATTGGATCATCTTCCCGATCGCGCGTGTCGCAGGTTTGGGCTTGGCTGGTTGCAACCTCATCGTTGCCTGATGGTGCCGGGCTATGCGATTAGTTCCGGTTTTCCGTGCTTGCTTTCTAGTGATCCGGCTGGCGTCGACCCCGTGTCTATTTTTGGGCTTAGTTGGCATTACTGACCGCTCATTTCAGGATGACTCGTTTTTGAAATGAAGGAAGTTACAGACATCATAACATTCCATGTCATTCAAGCGGAAGCCATACGACGATATGTGGTTCACCAGAAAGACCGGATTGAAAGCGAACGCCTGGAAACCGTTGGAGCAATCTAATCGAACATAGTCATCCGTGCGCGCCACCCCCTGAACGGTGATGCCACAAAGTTCATAGTATTCGTGGCGAGCCACCGTTGCCGTCTCGCTCGTCGAAAAGAGCGACAAAGCTAGGTCAAACGGCGATTTACAGACCAGCGACAGGAATTCCATCGGCGCATCCATCGTGCCAATAAAATTAAATGGCAGTATGCAGAGCACCTTTCTATCATATCGGCGCATTATCTCATCGATTAGCCGCGTTCTTTTGAAAAATTTTCTGGCCTCGCAGCGGATAACCGCTCCTCTCCTGCTCTTTAAGCGGCGAATACGAGGTGGATTTATTTCGATGCCAAGATAATCATTGTCATCGTTCTTGATGCCGATAAGGCGGTAGCCACTACAACCTACTTCTATAATCAACTTGTAGTGGGCCGTGCACAGGAGATCGAGGTAAAATAGTCTCTCACGATGATGAAATTGACGCACCTCGGCAGTGAAGTAACCGGGACGCATGAGACGTCCGCCTTCATCGCCTAGGTAAATCGCTCGATTGACTTGCTGGGATCGGAGCGCGGAGGAGTTCACCGGTGCCTCATATCATCTCTTGCGGATGAGACGTAAAGCCTGCGGCATCGTCGTCCCATCGCCGTGGTCAGTTCGTCGCTCAACATTTTCGCGGCTGACGCCATATCTGCGACAGTCTGCTCGGGGCAGATGAGGTCCACCACTGTCCCGGCCGGCGTCCAGCTCTCGGGCAGGTCAGTTACGTCGATGGTGATAAGGTCCATCGAAACGAAGCCGACGATAAGCGCACGACGACCATGTATGAAGACATGCCCTCGATTACCCAGATTACGTGGAAAGCCATCTGCATAACCAATCGCGGCGGTCGCAACCCGCATCCGCTTCTTTACTGTGTAGGACCTGAAGTATCCAATCGCTTCCCCATGCTCGACTTTACGGCATTGAATAATTTGCGTTCGCAGATGAACAACTTGCATTGGCTTGAAATCGGGATCATCGGACGCCGCGAAGCCGAAAATTCCCCCCCCCGATCTCACGAGATCAAAATGAAACTCACGTCCGGCAAACAATCCGGCCGAATTCGATAGAGAAAGAACCGCATTCGGGAACAAGTGGGAAAGTCTGCGAAACCGATTTAGCTGCTGGAGACAGATCTCGTTTCGCCACTCTGCACAGGCGAGCTGACTCATCAACAGCACGACAGGAAATTCAGATAGTCCGCTTCTATTTTCGGCGATTGTGTGCAACTCATCAGTGGAAAACCCCAATCGAGACAGGCCGGTGTCGACATGAACTCCTGCTGGCAGCGCGCGATTGCGAAGTCGGCAATGCCGAAGCCAGGCCTCCAATTGTTCCCTGCTGTTGAGAATCGGCAACAAATTGTGCTGCTCGGCCGCCGACTCCATACCCGGCCTAACGCCGTAGAGCATATAGATCCTTGCCGATAATGGCAGCACATCGCGCAAGGCAATGCCCTCCTCCACATCGGCGACGAAAAAATGCGCGCAGCCGAGGGACGCCAGGAAGGGCGCTATACGTGTCGCGCCAAGACCGTAGGCATCGGCTTTGACGACGGCGCCGCAAGCGCTGCGAGGCGCAAGCGCCTGGCACTTTCGATAGTTGGATTCAATGGCGCTGAGATCAATAATCATGGTCGATCTCGACGTCTCACGAACGGCATCTGTAAGTTCGAAATAGGGATTGGCTTCGAGACCGATCGGCATATGTCTTTTCATCACGGTACGCCGAAGACTATCGATGGTGAGAATACAGCGATCCAATTGCCTCTTCCGCGCACGCCGGCCCAAAACGAAACCCGTTACCTGAACCACCGCCAATGACATACAGACCGGCGACATCTTGAGCTGGGCGAGAAAACGGGACACCATCGTCAGAATAGCAGTCACAAAACGCACGCGCTGATGCTACCGCGGGGATGTCAGGAGAAAACCATTTCGTCAGGATTGCGGTGGCGCGCGCGAGATCATCCGAACTAACGTGCAGCCCACCTGGGTCAGGCCTCACATCCCATTCTTGCGAGGTGAAACTGAACAGCCAATACCCCTCCTCGATCATAGGAATCAGGAACGCATAGTCATCAAACAAGCCTATCATTGGACAGTTCGTAGTGGGGCGCGCCGCCAAGTGAAGCGCGACGACCTTTTTAACTCGCAACCGCGGCTCCTTGGCGAGGTGCGCGCGCAACGGCGAGTCTGGCAGCCATGGACCAATTGCAAGAACGCCCCGTCTTGCCAGGAGTTCGCTATGATCAGAGCTCTCAAGAAGAAGATGGCTCGGTCTTTGCCGTATCCGCGCAATCGATGTGCGCTCCCGTATCGACGTCCCGACAGCCCCGAGCCTTTGGGCCAAGTCCTGAACAATTGAATTGACTGGACAATAAGACCCCCGATCCAGCGCCACGACAATATCGCTGGGAATCAAAAACTGCGGCAGCGAGGAAAGTCTCTCCCTGAGTGCAAAAGAAGTCGATGGGACGGTGCTAACCACACAGCTCGTTCGCGTGAGTTCTTCCGGATCGCGCGTCAACCACAATACGTCGCAGTCTCGACCGCCGGGCCGCCCATGGGGATAGATCTCTCGCCAAATCTTTGTACCACGATTGAGGAGGCTTCTTTCCTTTTCATTGCGACCGATGTTGATTTGGATTCCGGGGGCAAACCCACTGGCACCTGCCCCAACGGTCTCTCGATCGAAGATGACGATTCTATCCCCTGGCCGGCTGCTCGCAGCAATAAAGGCGGCACTCAGGCCCATGACGCCGGCGCCAATGACCGCTAGGTCGTAAATGCTGTCGGTCATCGAGCTCCCTCCCAGGCGATAGACAAAGCACTCAGGACTTCGCTGCCGCGATTTTCCAAATAATGGGTTCGATGCGGCTGCAGAAACACCAGATCGCCTGCCTTGATAGCCAATTCTCCATCGTCGGTGATCACACGACCTTGCCCGCTCGTGATGCGCCAGATCTCGCAGGAAGAATGGGAATGAGGCGTCGACACAGCGAACGGATCCAGCTGGAATTCGATGAGCTCGACGGGACAAGGGGTCCCGGAATCACCGATTTCTTCAACTTGCTGCAAGACGACACCGGGGCTATAGACAGTCATGTCGCCCAGGGCCATCAACCGTGCATTCTTCATGGCATACTCCGAAAGACTATCCCGTGGTCGTGGCAGACTTGTTCGCCGGTCAGCAGGAGCCGTCGAAGCCAACGCTACTCCACTCGATGACGCCAGTTCCCGGCCCGCAATCGTAGGCTACACGGCCGATGATCGAATTGAGGATTAGCGAAGCGCGCCAAGGGACCAGGCTTAGATTTGTATCAGCGATGCCATGCTGAAGGCGTGCGCCATTCTGGACGTACAAGCGGCACTTCCCGGGACCGTCAAAGCGAGCCGAGAACTCTTTGTCGACCACGATCTCTTGCGAGCCACCCGGGGCATTCAAGACCTTGAACCGGCCTGCGATCGGCTCCAGAAACGATGGGATTTCGGTGCGGTAGCCTGTGGCTAAGACGACAATGTCTGCGACATGTTGTGAACAAGTGCCTGTCTTCCGCTGACGCAAATCCAAGCGAAAGGGAGACATGCCGCGCAAGTCCTCCGCCGTGGTGTCCACGTATATCTTTACGTGCGCCGGGTAGGACCGTCTATGAACCTCGCGGTCGTACAGCGCATTGTAGATTGCGCGCAGCGTCGAGCAGTTCACGCCATCGCTCGCTAACGATTGTCGCTCAAGAATCTGCTTCCGGGCGGCTTCACTCTGGTCAAAAAACCAATCACCCTGCTGCGGAAAAAACCATTCATTGACGAAAGGACTGTCTTCGAGCGCGAATATGCTTGGGCGGCGCGTCACCCAGGTCAGGGTTCCCAATGGACCGCATGCACCACTGAGAAGATGAAGGAATATTTCAGCCCCACTTTGGCCGCCACCTACGACCACGACACGCTTGCCGGAAAGCTCACGTCGCCGCAGGAGAAAGGTACTCCCATGAAACACCTCGTTTGGCGGCGCATTCCTGCCCCACTCAGGAACAGACGGTACCCTGCCTACGCCAAGCACAATCGTACCGGTTTGGTAATTGCGGCAATTCGTTATGATATTAAAGGCCTCGCCGCGCAGTTCAACTGCGCTCACGTGCTCGCCGAATTGAATGTTCGCCAGCTTCGCCGCTGCCCAGCGCAAATAGTCCTCAAATTCACCACGCGTAACAGACGCCAGTCCCCGAACAATGGCCTGATAAAGTCGCTTCTTATCATGCAAGTAGGCGAGGAAACTGTATGCACTCGTCGGATCAGCCGGTGTGACCAAGTCCTTTAGCGGGCTGGTTTGCATGACGGCACCTGCCAAAAGCAGACCGGGATGCCACTTTACCTTCTCTGAGCTCTCAAGGACGTTCAACGAAATGTCCAGGATCGGAGCCGCGAGCGCTGCCAAACTCAGATTAGCTGGCCCCGCACCGATCGCGATGACGTTATAGCTGTCGGCGTGCTTCAGCATCTCATGATCCTACAAGAAGCCAGTCAATGTTCTCGGCTGCCCGAGAAAACCTGAGTTGCAAGAAGAACTGCATTCGCGACGATAAGCATCATCATGCTTATCAGCAGATTATCGAAGCTGCCGAACCTCACGATTTGCCCTGCGATGTATGGAAATCCGAATAGGCCAATGAAGTAGGAAAGCGTGAAGACTTGAGAAGCGATAGCCAACGATGTCCCATCCGTGTCAGCAATGTACACGACCATACTGTTCAGGGTCGAATAGCTGAGACCGTATCCCAGCGCGAACATCATTGTTCCGAAGATGTAGTTCGCCGTACTGCCTACATTCACGAAAAGAATGAATAGCCCCGCGATAGTGCATATGATGAGGACCGCGGCTACGCGTTCAAGGCGAAATTTTCCAATTACCGGCGCCACAGCAAACCGCATGAAGACGGCCGTCAGCGTGAAAACCAGAAAGAATGTGTCGGCAGACTGCGATCGCGATGCAGCGTAGAGCGTTTGGAATGTGAAAAGACCGGCGAAAACGCATCCCCCAAGGCCGATCATGATGATCGGATATCGCGTGTTCGATTTGAGGGCTTTTAGCACGCCTTCCAGGGTGAGACGTATAGTTGGCAATTTGGTCTGAGGAGCTTGCGCCAGCCCCCTACCGGCGAACTCCAAGAACGTAGCGCCAACGAGACATGCAGCCGCAAATAGGGCGTACACCGCAATGTAGGATCCCGCAGTCACCGCGACGGTGCGCGCGAGAGGAGAAGCAAGTCCGATACCCAGCATTTGAGACCCGGAAAGCAAGGTAAGATACTTGATACGGGCTTCAGCCCGCACGTGACCCAGGACTTGAAGCGGCGCCAGCATATAAAATCCGGACCACCCCATGCCGAGAAAAAGCCCTCCGACGTAAGCGAAGAGCGCTAGAGTTGACGCTAATGCGAAACATATCATCGCGCCCGCCATCATCACTGCGGCTACGGTGATAGTTCGCATTAAGCCAAGTGAATCCGCGATCCGGCCGACCATTAGCGAACACAGTATCGTTGCGATCGTACCGGTCGAAATAACGGCTCCGGCGGTCGTGGCGGTTTGTTGAATGGACCGCAGAGCGTCGACGAGAACGAAGCTCGAGCCATAGGATGCGGCCAAGCTGATACTACCAACCATGAAGGGAATGGAGACTTCTAACGGGATTGCGCTGGGCAGCTTCTCGGCTGGAACGATGTTCGCGACTGTCATGCGGCAATCTTTCCCGGAAGGCATCGTTCAATATCTGAAACCGCCAACCGACGCCCATCGATCTTCGGCGCCCTTCCATTTCGGTGAGGTGAAGGCGTCGAAGCGCGTGCGGCAACTGGATGGCCGCTATGACCAAGCCAAAGCCACAAGGCTTCTGTTATCTTGGGCATCAGCGGCCAGGCCAATATGCTGAACCCCATAAGCCAGGCGTAAGCGGTCTTATGGTCCGGCGAGCCGTCAAGATGATCGACCCACTCGATGAGCGGCCGCGACGATTGCGATACCCGCAGACGGTCGAGCGAAAGTGCGCCGCACTGTCTTTCGTAGAGTCGATCCAACGTAACCATCATCGCACCGTCAACATGACATCCAGCGAGAGACGGCATCGTGTTTAGGGACTGTGTGCAGCGGTCGATTGCCGCGGATATCTTGTCGAGAACCGCGTTGTAACGATCGACCAGGCGCTCTGGTACCAAGTCGGTCTCGGTTTCTTCCGGGCAGATTTCCGACAGGTACACTCTGAGGACGTCGACCGATATATTCGGAATTCGAGCGATTTCGCCTGCCCAGATCACGTGGCCGCGACTCGTAGAGAACTTCGAACCGTTCAGCCGAAGGAAGTGATTGAAAAAAATTCTATCAAATGGGCGGAACGAGTTCTGACCCAATGCGCATCCAGTAACGCCGACAAGCATCGGAATTGTGTTATCGATACCGGTACCGCCAATGAGGAACGCATCGGACTCGCGCGCAAAAGGATTGGGCTTGTGGGTGCCCTCCGTGTCCTTGTGACCGCAATAGAGAGAATGAGCGTAGAGTAACGAGGAGTAGCTAAACAATATCTGCTGGCCGTTGAAATGTCGTGACTTCCAGGCCAAGCCATGTAGCCCCGGTACGGTCAGCCGCATTTGCTGCCCTTTACGTGCGACGTACCGTTTCCCTATCTCCAGAAAGCTAGATTCGATGGCCGTATCGTCCCACGCCCGTAGAAGTCGGTCCTTTTCCGAAATTGAAAGGAATGCTGAGACGTTGCCCAACCATTCGACAATCCGCCCACGCCTGGATACCGGATTCAGCGCTTCCTCGGGCTCAAAATGATGTCCACACTGTTCGCAGAAGAAGCTCCCCGCAGATGCCAGGCAAACCGGACAGGTTGCACCAAACCAGCCTCCAATGCAGAAACGCTCTTCTGGTCTGGCAGTAGAACCCGCATCGTCCACTGGTAGGCGCCCCGCGAGGAAACGAAGCGCGCCCGCTGCAGATAAGGCGCCCATCAGCGCGTTGCCGACCTTCGAAAAGCGCTGCAGATTGCTGCCATACGCCGGATCATCGAAATGATCGAAAACGACCCCGACGGAGGCGAGATCTTCAACAATTCTGATATGGAAGCCATGTGCCAAGGCGGACGGGTCAATGTTCTCAAGAGCCGCTCGGACCAGGACATGGTTCTCGAAACCGTCAGTCGTCAGTCCAGAACGGACATGATGCCCCGCCCTCTTCAGGTGCTTCTGTACAACATCCATTCTGAGATATGGCCCAGCGGCATGTCCCAGATGTGCTCTGCCATTGGCCGTCAAGTTGACGGGAGATATATACACATCAGCGGGATGCGTATTCGCTACATTTAACCGCGGGATCGTTGGACTTCTTTTCACAGCTGCACAATGACTTCATGAACACATATCTGGAAGCATCCAAACCGGTGCCAGACATCGCCGCCAGGACACGAAGGCGCATGCGGCTTATGGGGTTATGGACGCAGTCCGACCGCGCATCTCGAACTAGGCTCCATACGTCGAAGACCTGTAGCCTTCTGTTTGAGATTTTAGAGCAGACGACGCTGTCTCGCGGGATACTCGACGTATCGCTCTACCTCAACTCGCAACATAGGTAATCTCCTGGCCAACCGCTGTTTGGAAGCGATCAGTTCTGACGCCGCGAACGAAGCAAACAGCGCGCCAACTGAAAATGCTTGATTCTGGGGCTTTTCACGCCTGCGTTTCGTCAACTTTCCTACATTGGTCACGAATCTCACAAGCGGGCCGGTAAAGCCGGATGAGAGCGGTCGGAGGGAGAGGAGCTTCGTTTCCCCAGCTGCAGCCAGCTGGTGATGCCGACGACTTGGGCGTCGACTTTCCGCGGATCAACGCGTCACAGCTATGCGCTCCCCAGCATCGAGCAATGCTAGCTGCACATCTCTCGTTTGGCGATCTGATCTATCCCATCCTCAGTCGGACGGGATCTGCGATCTATGTCCGGACCAACGGCAAACCGTTCTTGGATGCGTCCGGCATTTTTCTAGGCTACCGTGGTGCCAGCACTGACATCACCGCAACTATTCAAATCAGGCGGAATAAGAGCTGCGAAAAGCTCAGGCTGAGCTTGCGCATGTCACGCGCGTTACGACATTGGGAGCACTGACGGCGTCCATCGCCCACGAAATACGCCGACCGCTCGCCGCCATGACCCCTTCTTCACCACCAAATCAAGCGGTTATTGGAACGGGATTTTCGATCTGCCGTTCAAACGTGGAGGCCCACGGAGGGCGCCTGTCTGTTGCCCGCAAGTCGGAGCGGGGTGCGACGCTTCAATTCACTCTGCCACTGCATAAGAAAGTCGCGTCGTGATTGGACGTTCCGAGTCGCCGCACGATGATAGGAAGGGGGCGGAACGTCAAACGGCCCTCTCGTCGTCGTGGACGACGGCTCGAGGCCGATCGCTCAAGAACCTCTTTAATCAGTGCGCCTGGGCGCCGCCACGTTCGGACGGCTCGCGAGATACGGCGGAGCAAGCTTCCAGCTGTTGTCAGCTGTCTGGTTCTTGCGCCTAGCTGCCGGATTGAGCGGTTCTCGATTTCCAGAGCGAGCTGGCATCACTGACCAACCGACCCGAGATTGAAGCGTTGGCGAAGAGGTTTTCCGATCCTTCAGGCGCTCGACGAACAGGTAGAACGAGCAGTCTTGTCTCATGACTGCTGAACCAACCCATGCGCCGGGACAAGCAATCTATTCGCGCGCGGCGAGTTCAACGATCGTCGCCGTGTCGATGACCCTGCCCGCAAGGTCCTTGATCAGGATCTCGTTTCCAGATTCGGCGAGTTCATTTGCCTTGGCGAGAGCTTGCTTTGCGGAGGAAACAACGATCCGGACAGCACCGTCTCCGCTTTTCGAACAAACCTGATATCCAATGCCACTCATCGCGCCTCGCTGACGAGGATCTCTAATGTTCTTCCAGATCTACGCCTAGTGCAAACGAGCCACAGCTCGCTTCTTCCGAACAGAACGAGTGTCAGGCGCTTGTCTGCAAAGGATCAATGGATACACAGCTAGACAGCGTCGTGCGATTGAGAAAGCGGGTGGAACGATGCTGATCCATGCATGGTTGCCATCATCGCGGCCGACATCGCGAGACGCTCAGGGCAGCAAGTCGATTCTGAGCGGCATCCCACGGGCCCGACGCTTCTGAACAAGCACAGCGCCGCTATTGACGCAGAAATGTTTCCCACTCCGTTGCCGAGAATGCTCGGAACGGAGCTTTGGGTACGATATTCGGGCGGCTGGGCATCGCTGTCAGCGTCTCTCCAAAAGACAGGCCCGCAACCGCTGGACGCTCCTGGGCAGCTCAGCGCACGTTCCTCAGAGCGAGTGCGGTATGCTCATGCTCTGCCTCTGAAGGATACTACCGCAAGCTGATGACGGGCTGTCGAGCCGACAAGCTTGCAAACGTTATCGATCCATGTCTCCCTATTGCAGGCACACCGTTTTGATCGCCAGCTCTGTTCCAGGCGGGGGCTGGGGCTAACGAGCACGCCGTCCTACTTGCAGTGGCGCCAGCCCTCGATACGACTTCCGTTGTTGCTCCTCCCCCCGATCAACGCGACTTTCCAAGCACTGGCTTGAAGGTCGCCAAAACATAATTCCAATCCCATCATGCCCACAATGAATGCAGCCACGGTGATGCATATGAGACAAATCTTGCTGATTTAGTGAACTTTAGCGGCCACCTGCGCGGCAGCGGAAGTTCTGGCTGAGAACCCGACGTTCGAACTGCCAGGAAAGCCCGACATGCCCCGCGATCGCGCTGCCTTCCGGCGGCGAAGAACCGACGTTTCTACGTTGGCACAGCGCCCTCGTCCAAGGGGATATTGTCGATGCAATTCGTCATGCTGTCGCGCTCATCCGTGCATATAACATTGCTGCTTCGGATGGTCCTAGCCCAACTATGCCTACAAAGCTCGGCGGCGGCATTGGGATGTCCCGATGAGTAGGTTTCCACAGGTGCAGGCAATACCTGCTGTTATTCACATATTGCGAATGAGGTGGATGCAATTGCATCACGCACTCCTCTTCATCCCAGAACAGGTCTTTTACGAAGCACATCTCTTCCCAGTTTGGACAACGCCGCGGCGTCGAGACAGCGACGTGCTCCCAGCTAGGACGAACTAATCCACTGATCTTGAGTTCACACCCGCACGGCCCCTGCACAAGAAATTGGCCGCAGGGACCCGATCCAGGAACGCTGGCGAACTGGCCATATTTTACCCGGCCGGCCTCAAGCTTTTCTATGATCTGCGCTCGCACGTCCCCTCCTTCGCCTCGCGGATCGCCTTGAAGTCGACGTAGATGACGTTGTCTGGCGACTGATTAACCGGCGCCAGCTCGGTCGTCAGCCCAACGTTCCAAAACCACTCTTCAGCGAACCATCTGCTAAGAAAAACGCTGATGTCCATCATCACTTGCTCTCCCATTCTTGGTTTTCGAACGCTCACATCGTGTTTGAGGACACGACGGACATGTTCATTGGCCCCTTGATCGTGGCCGCGCGCGATCCGCTACGAATCGGTCAGTTGCCCCATGGTTGACCCGATGGGCGAGCCCGGTGGACAACTCCGTCACCACGTCGAGTCTCGCGTGGGCCACGTCGCCCATCCATGCTGGGTGGCTTGGCCTCTCATCGCCGGCCTTCAGGCAGGTCAGCCCTTGAGCCTTGGCATGTCCAAACAGATATCATTGCCCTAACCGTGCAGATCAGGTGGTGATCTGCTCGAGAATATGAATTGGACCGAGGCCGATCATGGCCCATCAGCTCATCGCCGATGGACCGATCGTCGTCCCGGCGGCTCCATTTGATCGCATGTGATACCTGCTTGTACGTTCCATTCTGGCTCGAAAACCGCGCGCTGCCGCCGCTATGATTCGGACGGCGCCTTGGTCTGCGCTGTCATGTGGGCACTCGATAGGTAGCAGCACACACTTCTCGCGGTCTGAAACAGTGCCAATGCGTCATCTATGTGACCATGATCCGGCTGTAATAGCGCAATCTCGAACCAGTTCGCATCGGAGCCGCGGCTGAGCCAACATGTCATTGAGTGAGCTGCCAACATCTCAAATTCTTCTTCCATCTCAGCGGATCTTCGTCAGCTAGCGGTCAGGGAAGGCGACTAGCCTGGCTTACTGCCTCAGACTCAATCGCGATCAACGGCGATCTTTCGGACCGCTTGTCGCGCCTTTGTCGCTGACGACGTATCGACTGGCGTCGTCTTTCAGACATCGGTGTCGCGAATTCGACTAAGGGCAGCTAGACCATGGCGTTGAAATCGACAAATTGCATTTTGCTTTTGTCAAAGCGGCGCCGGTCTCTCCGTTCGTGGCATGCTGATTGCTGCGGTCAAGAAAACGAAGCGAACAGGACGCGCCGCTCTCGTCAATCCACGATGGCTATTTGGGCCGTCCGGAACGCTGCAGCGCTAAGCAGGCCGGCAATTCGCAGGATTTTTCGTCTGAGCGACGATACGGACGGAATTCTTACACTCGAACCTTGAAGGAAGATCACGAAACTCATGACCGATACGAGACACCCAAACGCGAGCCTCCTCCCGTGGGCCAGCGCATCGTGGGATGAATGATGCACTGGCGCACACCAAAGCACCCCATGATCAAGCATTATGGCGTTGATTGCGGATCTTGGCCGACGCAAACGAAATGGAACCTGTGGCCACTGGTTGGGTTGTTCCTAAACGCGCTGCTCTGGGCCGGCATTTGCTGGATCGTCGCATCGCTCCTATGAGCGGTACAGAACCGACGGCGCTGTCTTGACAAATAGTGCGGCACACGAGCGCTTCTCGACCACTCGTATGCCGCGACTGCTCCAATCGAATCGTGCTGAGGATGAAGCCGGCGCACCACCGCCAGTCTGGCGGTGGTGGATCTCTTTCTTTGACTTGGTTCAAGTCAACACCTGCGGACTACCTAGACACGACATGCGGCTCTCTCGCGACGCAAACGAAATAGGTGGAGATAACAGGACAACGCCTCGGATCGGCGGACTGACATGACCTGCCAAATGCCGATTGACATCGGCTATTACCCGCGCACAGATGCGCAACTAAGGTCGGAAACGTACTTTGTGAGGCTTGCGCAAGGATGGCGGCAGGGATTGCGTCGCCAGCCTCGCCAGCGCCCCCGACCCCATCGCAACAGGAGCGGGGCGTCATACCACCATGCTGCGCGCGGCCACCTCGTCCTTCCCCCCGTTGTCCGTCGCCCCCCCCGAACGGCGCGACTCACTCCGCACACCGTCTTGCAATAGACTTGGCCGCGCCAAGCGCGCTGAGCGACCTTGCTCCATCAATGAAACTGCGAGCAGGTATGCCCGCGCGCGCTTTGCCGAGCGCACCCAGCTCTCACAAATCATAGTCGGACAACGTATCGTTCTCGTTTTTGCGCGCCTGCCAATCTTGGGCCCGCAGAGCCAGCTTGTCGTATTCGACGGCAATCTTAAGAAGCCTATCTCTTAATTTGCCGTAGGCGAGTGCTTCCGCCTTCTTTCGCGTTGCTTCCGCACGGCCACGCCAGTGATCGGGCTCGTAGAGTTTACTTTTTGGATTCATGGGGCGAGCATGCAATTCTCAGATCAAAGAAATGCGACAACCGCGCTACGTACAATTACGTAACAGCGAGGCTCATCTCGTTGGCTACGCCGCGGGGCCATTCACGGGCGCGCACAGCAATACTGTGCGTACCTTCCATCCGAACTCCCTCGCGCAAGCGTCCGCCTAAGACGGAATATGCACATTCCAAATATCTTCAGACGATTGGGCCCACAAAGGGGCTTGAATCACTCGTTGCGTCAGATTGTACGATCCTAGACAACTGGGGACCACCTTCGACAATCTCGACGCTTCCTGACAGAAAAAGAGAACTGCGCGGCCGGGCCCATTTTCCGGTCGTCAGGTTATCTTGCATTTAGTCGCCGAACAACAACCGCTGCACCACCGACTTGAAAGGATATCATGAGTCAAAACCAACGACTCCGTTTGGCTTCGCTTCTCAGTGCCAACTACCGCGCTATCGCTCTTGCTGTCGCAATGACCGCAGCAATTCCCGGACAGGTGAATGCGCGCGACCAAGCGCCGACCGCGGGGGAGACGGAGGCTTGCATGGAAGACGTGTTCCGCCTGTGCAGCAGCCACATACCTGATCGCGCCGCCATTGCGTCTTGTCTCCGATCAAAGCAAGCGAGCCTCAGCCAGCAATGTCGCTACGTGATCTCCGTTCGAGATACTGGCAAGAAGAACAGTGACTCAAAGTGAGGGATCGCCGGCCGTGAGCGTGCCAGTTCACACTCAGAAATCGATCAAGCCTGATCTTCCACCAAGGCAAGCAGTATGCGGGCCGTCGAGAGCGGGTCCGATCGTTCACAACTGACGGAAGCTCTAGCCACAGTGCTTGTTCGGATAGGCGAATGCACAAATTACCCTTCGATACGGTTCTAATCGCCAATAGGGGCGAGATAGCTGCACGAATTATCAAAACGTTACGGACGCTTGGACTCCGTTCTGCAATTGCCTACCACGACGTAGACGCCCTGACCCCGGCCGTCTCCATGGCCGACTTGGCGATTCCGATCACCGGCCGCACGCCGGTGGCGAGCTATTTGGACATTGCGCAGATCATGGCTGCCGCTCGCAAGGCGAACGCCGGGGCGCTGCATCCGGGTTATGGATTGCTTTCCGAGAGTGCGGAGTTTGCCAGGACTGTGATCAAGGCAGGCATTACCTTCATTGGGCCCGCTCCAGAAGCCATCGAGCTCATGGGGGATAAAATCCGGGCCCGCAATTTCGTTCAGCGTAACGGCTTTGCAGTCCTTCCCTGCGCCATCGAAGAAGAAGATCCGCCGACATTCGTTTCGAGAGCGCAAGCTGTTGGATTTCCTTTGCTGGTGAAGCCGACAGGGGCCGGTGGGGGCAAGGGCATGCGGATTGTCCGCGACCCAAATGAATTGGAAGCAGCCATCGAGGAGGCGCGCAGTGAAGCGCGTCGCTACTTTGGAGATGGCCGACTTTATGTCGAACGATATCTCGAAAGCCCGCGGCACGTCGAAGTACAGGTGTTGGGTGACGCCTTCGGTAACATAGTCCATCTCTTCGAGCGCGAGTGTTCGGTGCAGCGCCGCTTTCAAAAGATCATAGAGGAGACGCCCTCGCCCGCGTTATCACCAGAGTTGCGGACACGGATTTGCGAAGCCGCGGTCGGCATCGCTCGTGCGGCGCAATATCAAAACGCTGGAACGGTTGAGTTCATTCTCAGCGAAGGCGAGTTCTACTTTCTCGAAATGAACACCCGCCTTCAAGTCGAGCATCCAGTGACCGAGATGGTCACTGGCGTCGACCTGATCGCCGAACAGGTTTATGCCGCAGCAGGCCGCGAACTTGCGCTTTCGCAATCCGATATTGCTTCGAACGGGCATGCGATCGAGCTCAGGCTATACGCGGAGGCTCCCGAACGCGGATACGTCCCAACCACTGGCAAAGTACTTCTTCTGGAGTATCCGGACGGCGTACGGATCGACAGCGGCATCGTGCGAGGTCAGCACCTCACGCCGGTGTTCGATCCAATGCTTGCAAAGATTATCGTGCATGCACCAAGCCGCATAGAGGCTGCCATGAAAGCCCATCGTGCGGTTCGGGAACTTGTTCTACTTGGGTGTGAGACCAATGCAAGCTTGCTCGCCCGGATCCTAGCTGACGAGGCATTTCTCGGCGGTCAGGTCCATACGGGATACCTCGAAGAAAACCCGCATCTTGCAACGGACAATTTTGCTACCGGATTGTCTGCGTTCCTGGCATCTGCCGCGCTCCTGACGAGACCGGTGCGTGCTTCCGCTGACGCCGTGCCCGAGCTTCAAGCAGCATTTGGCAGCTGGAGAAATTGACGTGTATCACTCGTTCGAGGTCGACCGCATAGACTATAGGCTATGGCTTTCAACCAGCCAGCAGGGCTATCGGCTCCATTTGCGCGACCAAGTGATTGCTCCCGTCGCGTTCACGCAGCACAATGAGAGTAGCGGCATCCTGACCATTGCGGGGGAACGCGAACCGGTCAGGTTCGCCATCGATGGCGACCTGATTCACCTGCATATACGCGGCAGAACCCGCATTGTACGCTACAACGACCCATTGCGATCGCTCACTTCCTCGAATGACGAAACACGCCCTCTAATCGCCCGTGCGCCGATGCCTGGCGTAGTTGTTGCGACTACCGTTTCACCTGGCCAATCAGTCTCGGCGGGAATGGCACTGATGATGATTGAGAGCATGAAGCTGCAGACGATCATACGCTCTCCGCAGGACGGCATCGTCGATCGCATTCACGTCAAGGAAGGCGAAAGCTTCGAGCATGACGCTGTGCTGGTCACGCTCTCCGAAGAAGGGCGCTGAAATGCAGCGGATCGGTTCCGTAGCGGACGTTAACTCGCAAGCGTTTCGCCGCAACGATTTCCACAACAGACAGCTTGCGGCCGAATTGAAGGAACGGCAGCGCGCCGCCCGCTTCCACCGGCCAGAACGGGACTTCGAGCGATTGCGTCGACAGAACAAACTGTTTGTTCGCGAGCGACTCGCAGCCTTGCTCGACCCGGAAACTCCGTTCCTAGAGCTTTCCACGCTGGCCGCCAACAAAGCGTATGATGGCGAGGTGCCAAGCGCCGCGCAGGTCGTCGGCATCGGCATTGTGTCGGGCCGGGAGGTGATTGTTCATGCCGACGATGCCAGCGTGAAAAGCGGCGCATGGTATCCGCTCTCGGTCAAGAAGATTGTGCGGGCCCTAGATATCGCCATCGAAAACCGTCTGCCGGTGGTTCATCTGTGCGACTGCGCCGGTGGGTTCCTGCCTTTGCAGGCGGAATTCTTTGCGGATCGCTACCACGCTGGTCGAATCCTCCGGAATCAATCGATTCTCTCGAAGATGGGAGTGCCGCAGGTCGCCATCGTCATGGGCCACTGCACCGCGGCAGGGGCGTACGTCCCCGCACTTAGTGAATACAACATTATGGTGGAAGGTACGGGAGCGATTTTTCTCGGCGGTCCCCCGGTCGTAAAGGCTGCCACCGGGGAACACGTGTCCGCCGAAGATTTGGGTGGCGCCCTCATGCATACCAACGTGTCGGGGACCAGTGATTACGTCGCAAGCTCCGAGATGCATGCAATTGCGATTGCTCGCGACGTCGTCGCTCGGTTCCGCCAACCGTCGAAAACCTGGATCGATCGAGTGGCTCCTGAGCCTCCCGCTTACAGTGCTTCCGAACTCTACGGCATCATTCCAAAGGACACCCGAGCGCAGTTCGACATGCGAGAGATCATCGCTCGTCTAGTCGATGGCAGCCGATTCCATGAGTACCAGCCACGTTATGGCACGTCACTTGTGTGTGGCTTTGCGCGGCTTCATGGGTATCAAGTCGGGATCCTTGCCAATAATGGCGTGCTGTTCAGCGATAGCTCGCTGAAGGGCGCTCATTTCATCCAATTATGCGACAAGAACCGGACGCCCCTGCTCTTCCTGCAGAATGTCACGGGCTTCATGGTTGGCCGCGAATATGAGCGGCGTGGGATCACCAAGGACGGCGCTAAGCTGATCATGGCAGTGTCCGGAGCGTCCGTGCCAAAGTTTACGATCGTTTGCAATAGCTCGCACGGCGCGGGCACTTACGCTATGTCGGGACGCGCGTTTGATCCTCGATTTGTGTTCAGCTGGCCTAATTCCCAGATATCCGCAATGGGCGCCGAACAGGCCGCAGGCGTTCTCACCCACGTCAAGGCGCGACAGTTGGCTCGCGCGGGCGGACGCCTCTCCGAGCAGGAACTGGCAGCCATTCGAGAGCCAATTCTCGAAGAATATCACGAACGATCGAGCGCCTATTATGCGACCTCCGAAATCTGGGACGACGGCATCCTGGATCCTGTCGACACCAGAACCGCCCTCGCAATTGCATTGAGCGCCTCGCTCAATGCGCCGATCGACGCACCGCAGTACGGCGTGTTCCGGCTGTAAAGCAGGACCGAACGCGAGATGCAGCTTGAGATATAGCACCTTCCGCAACCGTCAGAAGGTAGAGTTCGATGACGGCCACTCCGTGAAAGCAGTAGAGCATGGGGTTCGTGACGTTCTGCGCACCTTCACCTGCAATCTGGCCGGCTACTTTCTGGTAGCCGTGAGGTCGGGCGTCGACCCGAAACAGGGTAAGCGCTGTTCCGAACACACGGGTTTGAGACGTTAGCTGATCTCTATGTTTTTCGGTTGTGGAGGGCTGCCAGCCGTTCCGCCTCAGCTAGTGCCGCAGTCTTGGTTTTAAAAGGGCCAATGTCGTGTTCTTGCGTGTCGGGCAGCCAAGCAGGCAAGAACCACCAACCGCCCGGGCGGTAACTCGTGCTGTTCCTGATCGACCCGATGTGATCAGCTGTAAACCAACCGGGATCTACCCCGTCCTGTTGCCACAAGGGGTTCTTGTCGCTCACTGGCGCGCCTCGAGAATGTTGGCTCGTCGTTTTTCTTCGCTCAGGCCAGATTCTAGCCGTTTCCGTAGGCCCATGGCAACAAACTGTCGAGTTGGCGGTTCGGGTGACCGTTGACGATCCTGGTGAGCACATCGGTGATGTAGGCCAGCGGATCAATGTGATTCAGCTTACAGGTTTCGATCAAGGAGGCGATGACGGCCCAATGTTGGGCACCGCCGTCAGAACCTGCGAACAATGCGTTTTTCCTATTGAGCGTGATCGGGCGGATCGAGCGCTCGACAGTGTTGTTGTCGAGCTCGATATGGCCATCTTCGATGAAGCGCGTCAGGCCTTCCCAGCGTGAGAGAGCATAGCGGATGGCATCGGCCAGCTTACCCTTTTGGCTGATCAAACCGAGTTTCGTTCGCAGCCATTTTTCGAATGCGTCGGCGAGCGGCCGGCTTTTCTGTCGTCGATCGAGACGTCGCTCCTCGGCGCTGCGACCACGGATGTCCTTCTCGACGGCATAGAACTCGGCAATATGCTTGAGCGCCTCGCCCGCAATAGGCGCGGGACCGGGGGCGGCAAGTTCGTAGAAGTTGCGCCGCATGTGCGACCAGCAGAATGCAAGCTGAACGTCGCCACGCTCGGCCAGCTTGCCATAGCCGGCATAGCCGTCGACCTGCAGGATCCCCTTAAAGCCTGCCAGATGGGCGATCGGTCGATCGGCCTTGCGATCGGGGGCATAGACATAGGCGACGCCCGGTGGATCGGCACCGCCCCACGGCCGGTCGTCCGCCGCATAGGCCCAGAGCTGACCGGTCTTGGTACGCCCTCGGCCGGGATCGAGCACCGGCATCGTCGTCTCGTCGGCGAACAGCTTTGGCCGTTGCTTGAGCTTGCCGAGGAGGCGCTCATGCAACGGACGCAGGTGGAAGGCTGCTTGTCCCACCCAATCCGCCAGCGTCGAACGATCGAGCTCAATGCCCTGACGGGCGTAAATCTGCGCCTGCCGATAGAGCGGCAGGTGATCGGCATATTTAGACACCAGAACCTGGGCGACGGTGGCTTCGGTCGGCAGTCCGCCCTCGATCAACCGCGCTGGGGCCGGCGCCTGCATGACACCATCCTCGCAAGCACGGCAGGCGTATTTGGGACGCCGGGTCACGAGGATCCGGAACTGCGCCGGGACCAGGTCCAGCCGCTCGCTTCTATCCTCGCCGATCCTGTGTAACTCGCCCTGGCAGCACGGACAGGTCTTGTCCTCGATGTCGACGACGACCTCGATCCGTGGCAGGTGCGCCGGCAAGGTGCCGCGGTTGCCGCGTCGCCTACGGGCTCGCACCTCACGGCCTTCAGGCGCGCTGACGTCCTGCGCCGCCTCGCTGTACGCTGCCACCTGCTCAACGTCTTCCAGGCCCAGCAGCATCTGATCTTCAGGCAACGTCTCTGCCCGCCGGCCAAACCGATGTCGCTGCAATTCCTTGATGATCTGACGCAGCCGTTCGCTCTCGCACCGCTCTGCAAGCAGCATCGCTTTCAGCGTCTCGGGATCGTCAGGCAGGGCGTCGCTCACACCCAATTCAGAGCATATTCACCACCATCTGGCGACGCGTCCGACGCTCCTGATTCACTTAGCCGCAGCGCCGCCAACAACTATCCCGGTTGCGTTGGCGCCGGCGTCTCACGCACCTCATGCACACGCCGCCAGTCGAGCCCCTCTAGCAGCGCCGACAATTGCGCCGCCGACAGACGCATCACACCGTCCTCGATCTTCGGCCAGCGGAAGATCCCATCCTCGAGCCGCTTGGTGAACAGACACAAACCCGTTCCGTCCCAAAACACCAGCTTGATCCGATCCGCCCGCTTGGCCCTGAACACATAGACAGCGCCCGAGAACGGATCTGCCCGCATGCTCTCTCGTACCAAGGTCGCAAGCCCTTCCATCCCCTTGCGGAAGTCTATCGGTTTGGTCGCCACCATCACCCGGACGGCACCCGAGGGACCGATCACCGGCTCGCCTTCAGCGCCTGGACGATCGACGCAATCATCGTCGGGTCCGCACCACGGCCGGCCCGGATCGTGATGCCGTCAACTTCGATCTCTATGACCCCGGAATCCGCCTTGGCTTTGCAGCGCACCGCCTTCCGCTCAGGCCCAAGAGCGGGCGTCGGCACCACGGCATCCACCACCGCCGGCACAAACTGTACCTCTTTTGCTTCGGAATGACCGCCCGCTGCTTCTCGCAACTGACGGCGCCAGCCAAACAGCTGCTGCGGCGACAATCCATGCCGTCGCGCTACCGAGCAGACCGAGTCGCCACTCGCAGCGATCTCCGCAACAATCCGAGCCTTGTCCTCGTCGCTCCACTTCCGCCGACGGCCGGCTCCGGTGAAGACCTCGAGCCGCCGCACCGGCTCCATGATAGCACTATGCACTGTGTCCATTCTAAGCCCAACGGTCCAAACCGAACCGCAGACTCGCAGATCACCCCGTCAGTCGGTAGGTGGCCCCTGAACGGCGCTTAC